>NZ_JBEOZU010000031.1:0-107536 GCF_040298185.1 Streptomyces sp. NPDC001634
GCCGCGGGAGACGACCGCGGCGACGTGTGCCTCCGGCTCCGCGGCGGCCCACAGGGCGGCGGCCGCGCCGGTGCTGGCGCCGAAGTAGCCGATGGCGAGCCCTTCGGCCTCCGGCCGTCCACGCAGCCAGCGGGTGGCGTCGGCCAGGCGTCCGGCCAGCAGACCGGTGTCGAAGACGTTGGCCCGATCGCGTTCCTCGTCCTCGGTGAGCAGGTCGAACAGCAGTGTGCCGAGGCCGGCGCGGTTCAGTCCCGCGGCCACGAACTTGTTGCGGGGGCTGTGCCGGCTGCTGCCGCTGCCGTGCGCGAAGACCACGATCCCGGCCGCGTCCTCGGGTACCGTCAACTCCCCCTGCAGCCTTACGGCGCCTGCCTTCAACTCCACGTCACGGTCCGGGCGCCCGGCGCGTGCGGCGGCTCCCTCGGCACGGGCGGCCGCGCGCTCCAGACAGGCGGCGACCTCCTCGTCCTCGGTCTGGGAGAAGTCTCCGTAGAACTGGCCGATCGCGAAGAAGTTCCGGGGCGTCTCCAGGCAGACCAGTTCGTCGGCTTCCGTGCCCAGCCGATCGGTCCAGTCCTCCGGTGCGACGGGGACCGCCAGCACGATGTGCGCCGCTCCGCGGGCCCGTGCGATCCGGCAGGCCGCGCGTGCGGTCGACCCGGTGGCCACCCCGTCGTCGACCACCACCACCGTCCGTCCCGCGATGGGGACCGGTGCGCGCTCACGCCGGTAGCGCCGTCCCCGTCGCTCCAGCACCTCGCGCTCACGTTCCTCGACCTGCGCCACTTCCTCCTGGGTGACGCGTGCCTCGCGCACCACCGCTTCATTGATCACGCGCACGCCGTCCTCGCCGAGCGCCCCCATCCCCAGCTCCGGCTGGAAGGGCACGCCCAGCTTGCGGACCAGACAGACGTCCAGCGGCGCGTCGAGCGCTTCGGCGACCTGTGCGGCCACCGGTACCCCTCCCCTGGGGAGTCCCATCACGACGACGTCCTGGCCCCTGAGGTACTGGAGGCGGGCGCCCAGCCTGCGTCCGGCTTCGAGACGATCCGTGAAGACCACGATGCAGCCTCCTCATTCACGGGGAGTCCAGAGCGGAACGGGCGTGGGCTCCTCCGACGCCCCCACCGCCCTGATGTCACCCGCGGCGGCAAGGAGCAATTGCCGGCCCAGCGCGATCAGTGCCCGTCCGGCGGCGAGTTCGTCACCGATCTCGGGCACCGCCGTGTCGTACGGGTTGCGATGGGCCTCGGCACGGCTCTCCAGCACGTTCTCACCGGTGTCCAGGACAATCCGGGCCGTGGTGGCCGGGTCGTGCTCGGAAAGGTACAGATTGAGCCTCCACTCCTTGATGGCCGGAGGCCGGCTGCCGGCAGCGTGAGTCATGGTCCGTCCCTCCTCCCGCCGGTGCGAGACGACGGGACACAGGAGTGCGAGGCTTCCTTCCACTGTGACTCCGTTGGGCGCAGGCCGCATAATGCCGGGCACAATGGCGGTCATGACCACGCGTTCCTGCCCGTGCGGGCTCCCCGAGGCGTACGAGAAGTGCTGCGGCCGTTTCCTCCTCCAGCCTCGAACACGCTCGGCCGGGGGGAACCCCATCGCCACCGCCGCGGCACCGACCGCCGAGGCGCTCATGCGGTCGCGGTACAGCGCCTTCGTACAGCGGGACGCGGGCTATCTGCTGCGCACCTGGCATCCGCGCACGCGGCCCGCCCGGGTGGACTTCGATCCCGGGATGCGGTGGACCGGGCTGGAGGTCCTGGACACGACGGACGGCTCGGCGTTCCACTCCACGGGGACGGTGACCTTCCGGGCCTCGTACCGTGGCGGTTCGCTGCACGAGCGCAGCCGGTTCGAGCGGGTCGACGGGGCGTGGATGTACGTCGACGGGGACATCATGGAGTGACGCCCGTTCGGGGACTTCCGGAGCAACGCCCCTTCAGCGGGGCGGTTCGGTTCAGGGCGCCAGGATGTCCAGCTCGTGCAGCGCGCCGACCGTGATCTCGCGGGTCAGCCGCTCGGCGCGAGCCGCGTCGCCCTCGCGTACCGCCTCCGCGACCTGCACGTGCAGGGTGACCGCGGCCGGGTCGGGGTCCTCGAACATGACGTCGTGGTGGGTGCGGCCCGACAGGACCTCCGCGACGACATCGCCGAGGCGGGCGAACATCTCGTTGCCCGACGCCTCCAGGATCACCCGGTGGAAGGCCACGTCGTGGACCAGATAGGCCTCCAGCTTGTGACCGCGTGAGTTCGCGACCATGCCGAGCGCGCACTCGGTGAGCCGGGCGCACTGCTCGGGCGTGGCGTTGCGCGCGGACAGGCCCGCGGCCACCGGTTCGATCGCCGAGCGCAGCACGGTGAGCGAGCGCAGTTGCTGCGGGCGGTCGGCGCCGGCCAGACGCCACCGGATGACCTGGGGATCGTAGACGTTCCACTCGGACTTGGGGCGGACCGTCACGCCCACGCGGCGGCGGGACTCGACCAGATGCATCGATTCCAGCACGCGCACCGCCTCACGCATGACGGAGCGTGACACCTCGAAGTGCTGGGCGAGTTCGTCGGTGCGCAGGACGCTGCCCGGCGGGTACTCGCCCGCAGTGATCGCGGGGCCGAGGGTGTCCAGTACATGGCCGTGCAGCCCCCGGCCCGGTGTGGTCATGCACTCAGCGTACGAGGCGGGTCACGCGGAGAAAAAGTCAGACTTAATCGTCACACACCCTTGAATTAGTCGTACCTAATCGGTTTCAGTGTCGTCGACATCAGATGTCGACGAAGACAGCGAGAGCACGATGCAGCAAGTGCGTACCCCCCACGTCGTCGTGGTGATGGGCGTCGCAGGCACCGGCAAGACCACGATCGGTCCCCTGCTTGCGGCCCGGCTCGGCGTTCCGTACGCCGAGGGCGACGACTTCCACCCGCCGGCCAACATCGCCAAGATGTCGGCCGGGATCCCGCTCGACGACGAGGACCGCCGGCCCTGGCTGGACGCCATCGGTGCCTGGGCGCTCGGGCGGGAGGGTCTGGGCGGGGTGGTCAGCAGCTCGGCGCTGAAGCGGGCCTACCGCGACCGGCTGCGGGCCACGGCTCCCGGCATCGTCTTCGTGCACCTCACGGGCGACCGCAGGCTCATCGAGGACCGGATGGCGCACCGACAGGGGCACTTCATGCCCACCGCACTCCTGGACTCCCAGTTCGCCACGCTCCAGCCGCTGGCGCCGGACGAGGCAGGGGTCCCGGTGGACGTCTCGGGCAGCCCCGAGGAGATCACCTCCCGCGCCGTGAACGCCCTGCGCGACCTCGAGCGGTCCTCCGCCCGGCACTCGCAGTGAGCACCGTCGCCCCGTATCAGGCCCCACCCCTCGCAGTAAGCCCTCTCCCCACGGACCCCGGCCCCGGGGCACAGCCTCGGGATGCCGCGGGCCCGAGGGCCCTCCCCACCCGAAACCGAGAGTTCCTCTCCTCACCCAAGGGAACACGCGTGACCAGACTCAGCGTCGAGATGCTGGCAGCGGACACCGTCGAGCCGATCACGTCGGCGGGCCACGCTCAACTGGGCATCGCGGTACTGGCGGGCATCGCCGTCATCGTGCTGCTCATCACCAAGTTCAAGCTCCATGCCTTTCTGGCCCTGACCATCGGCTCGCTCGCGCTCGGCGCGTTCGCCGGGGCGCCGCTCGACAAGGCGATCGTCAGCTTCACCACCGGGCTCGGTACGACCGTCGCCGGTGTGGGCGTCCTGATCGCGCTGGGCGCGATCCTCGGCAAGCTGCTCGCCGACTCCGGCGGCGCGGACCAGATCGTCGACACGATCCTCGCCAGGGCGGGAGGCCGTGCGATGCCGTGGGCGATGGTGCTGATCGCCTCGGTGATCGGTCTGCCCCTGTTCTTCGAGGTCGGCATCGTGCTGCTGATCCCGGTCGTGCTGATGGTCGCCAAGCGCGGCAACTACTCGCTGATGCGCATCGGCATCCCGGCGCTGGCGGGACTGTCCGTGATGCACGGTCTGATCCCGCCGCACCCAGGCCCGTTGGTCGCGATCGACGCCGTCAAGGCGAACCTCGGAGTGACGCTGGCGCTCGGCGTGCTGGTCGCCATACCCACGGTGATCATCGCCGGCCCGCTGTTCTCGAAGGTCGCCGCCCGCTGGGTGGACGTGCCGGTCCCCGAGCGCATGATCCCCGCGCGCCCCTCCGAAGAGCTGGAGAAGCGCCCCGGCTTCGGCGCCACTCTGGCCACCGTGCTGCTGCCGGTCGTCCTGATGCTGTCCAAGGCGCTGGTCGACATCATCGTCGACGACCCGACGCACATGGTGCAGCGCGTCTTCGACGTGATCGGCTCGCCGCTGATCGCCCTGCTCTCGGCCGTGATCGTCGGCATCTTCACGCTGGGCCGCCCGGCCGGATTCAGCAAGGAACGGATCTCGGGGACCGTCGAGAAGGGCCTCGCCCCCATCGCGGGCATCCTGCTCATCGTCGGTGCCGGCGGCGGCTTCAAGCAGACCTTGATCGACTCCGGCGTGGGCAGGATGATCCTGGACATATCCAAGGACTGGTCGATTCCCGCGCTGCTGCTGGCCTGGCTGATCGCGGTGGCGATCCGGCTGGCGACCGGTTCCGCGACCGTTGCAACGGTCTCGGCGGCCGGTCTGGTCGCGCCGCTCGCGGCCGATATGTCGACCACGCACACCGCCCTGCTGGTGCTGGCCATCGGCGCCGGATCGCTGTTCCTGAGCCATGTCAACGACGCCGGATTCTGGCTGGTCAAGGAGTACTTCGGGCTCAGCGTGGGCCAGAACCTGAAGACCTGGTCGGTCATGGAGTGCATCATCTCCGTGGTCGCCGGGGGCCTGGTCCTGCTGCTGTCCCTCGTGATCTAGGAGTACGGGAATGAGTCACCCCCTCTTCGACATCGGCGGCCGTACGGCGCTCGTGACCGGCTCCAGCCGGGGCATCGGGCTCGCGCTCGCCCGTGGTCTGCTGGAGGCCGGCTGCACAGTGGTCCTCAACGGACGCGACACCGACCGGCTCACGAAGGCGGCAGCGGAACTGTCCGGGCACGGGAACGGGATCGGGGTCGTGCACACGGCCGCCTTCGACGTGACCGACGGTTCCTCGGTCGCCGCCGGCATCGCGGATGTCGAGGAGCGGGTGGGCCCGCTGGACATCCTGGTCAACAACGCGGGCATGCAACTGCGCGCCCCGCTCCTGGAGTTCACCGACGCCGACTGGCACCGGATCCTGGACACCAACCTCACCAGCGCCTTCCTGGTGGGCCGTGAGGCGGCCCGGCGGATGACGGAACGCGGCCACGGGAAGATCATCAACATCTGCTCGCTGCAGAGCGAGGTGGTCCGCCCCGGCATCGCGCCGTACGCGGCGACCAAGGGTGCGCTGAAGATGCTCACCAAGGGCATGTGCGCGGACTGGGGGCCGCACGGCGTGCAGGTCAACGGGCTAGGCCCCGGCTATGTCGAGACCGAGCTGACCCGGCCGCTCGTCGAGGACGAGGAGTTCAGCGCGTGGGTGCGGCGGCGCACTCCGGCCGGGCGCTGGGGGCGTACGGAGGACCTGGTGGGCGGGGTGCTGTTCCTCGCCTCCCCCGCGGCGGACTTCGTCGGTGGGCAGGTGCTGTACGTCGACGGCGGCATGACGAGCGTTCTGTAGACGTTCCGCAGAAAGGGGCCCGCGATGCTGGGCTGTGTGATTCACGGTCGGGGCGACCTGCGGGTCGACGAACTGCCGGTCCCTGAACCAGGGCCCGGGCAGGCGCTGGTCGCCGTCCGCTACGGCGGGGTGTGCGGATCGGACCTGCACTACTGGCGTCACGGCGGGGTCGGGGACTTCCGGCTCGAGGAACCGATGGTGCTGGGGCACGAGGTGGTGGGGGCGGTCGTCGCGTACGGCGACGGAGCGTCGGGTCCCGCTGTCGGTACGGCTGTTGCGGTGCACCCCGCCACACCGTGCCGGGTGTGCCCGGAGTGCGTCGACGGGCGGCCGAACGTCTGCCGGGACACACGCTATCTGGGCAGCGCGGCCCGCGTCCCGCACGTCCAGGGCGGGTTCGCCGCCCGAGTGGCCGTCCCCGCCGAGCAGGTGAGGCCGCTCCCGGCCGGTCTGGGGCTGCGCCGGGCGGCGCTCGCCGAGCCGCTGTCGGTGGCTGTGCACGCGGTGCGGCGGGCGGGGGACGTGGCCGGCAGACACGTCCTGGTCACCGGTGCGGGTCCCATCGGGTGCCTGGTCGTCGCGGCGGCCAAGGCGGCGGGTGCCGCCCGGGTGACCGTCACCGACCTCCTGCCTCAGGCGCTGCGGTTCGCCGCGGCGGCGGGCGCCGACACGCTCGTACGGGCGGACGACCCGCACGACGCCGGGTGGCCCGTGGAGGCCGACGTGGCGATCGAGGCGTCCGGGGTCGCCGCCGGGCTCGACACCTGTCTGCGGCTGGTGCGCCGGGGCGGGGTCGTGGTCCAGCTCGGCATGCTGCCACCGGGGCAGAGCCCCTTCGCCGGGAACCTGGTGGTGAGTCGGGAGATCGAGCTGCGCGGGGCGTTCCGTTTCGACTCGGAGTTCGACGCGGCGCTCGACCTGCTCGCGGCGGAGCCGGCGTTCGACGCGCTGGTCAGCGCGGTGGTGCCGGTACGGGAGTCGGAGTCGGCGTTCGCCCTGGCGGCGGACCGGAGCCGGTCCTGCAAGGTGCTGCTGGACTTCGGGGACTTCGGGGACATCGGGGACATCGGGGACATCGGCGGCTGACTACAGCTCGGCCGCCGCACGGGCGGCAGCAGCCTGGACGCCTTCGCCCTCGCCGCCGCGGAGAGCATCGCGCTCGGGGACCTGGCACCGTTCGCCGTCGGGATCAGCGGCCTGCTCTCCGAGATGATCCCCGGTGGGCCGAGCAGGTCCGGACCGGCCGCTTCCCGGGGGAGCGCTCCTCCGTCGCCTCGGCGGCGGCGACGCCGGCCCGGCTCGTCGAGGCCTCCACGCACACGGCCTGAACACCGGAGCACTCGCGGCGGCCAGGCGGGCCGCCGACCGGGCCGTGGCCGAGGGGCACGGTCGGGACGGGCTCGCCCGGCTCGTGGCCGCCGTGACCGCTACGGCCGCCACAGTGGATGCTCCCGATCCGCCCACTCGCGGCTGACCAGGCCCGTTCTCAGTCCCCGTCGGGCCTCCGGGTCACCGAGGGCCATGCCGATGTGGCCGGCGAGGACCACGCCGATCGTCAGGGCGAGCCAGTCGTGGACGAAGGTCGCCGATGTGCGCCACATCAGCGGGGTGAGGTGGGTGAACCACATCAGCAGCCCGGTGCCCAGCATCACCAGGGTGGCGCCGGCGATCCAGGCCGCGTATGTCTTCTGGCCGGCGTTGAACTTGCCCGCGGGCCGCGACGCGCGGCGGTGGTCGCGGCGCAGGGCCGCGCGCAGCCAGACCCGGTCGTGGGGCCCCCAGCGGTTGAGGTGCCCGAGGGTCCGGCGGAAGGCACGGGAGCCCAGGCCCACCAGGACCGGGACCGGGAGCATCAGTCCCGCCCACTCGTGGATCCGGACCACCAGCTCGCGGCGCCCGACCAGCTCCGCGAACGTGGGGATGTACAGGCAGGCCGCGGTGGCCACGCACACGCCCATCAGCACGGCCGTCGTGCGGTGGACCCAGTGTTCCGCGCGCGTGAAGCGGCGTACCCGCGCCGGGGCGAAGACGGGGTGCTCGGCGTCAACTTGTGGGGGCATCGTCCCGTCCATTCGACCGGCCGACCCACGCGTCCACGTCGTATCCGCGTTCCTCCCAGTACCCGGGACGCACGCCCTGGGTGACGGTGATGCCGGAGAGCCATTTCGCGGACTTGTAGAAGTACATGGGGGCGACGTAGAGGCGGACCGGGCCTCCGTGCTCGTACTTGAGCGGCTTGTCCTGCATCTTCAGGGCGACCAGCACGTCGCTGCGGCGTGCCTGGTCGAGGGTGAGGCTCTCGGTGTACGCCCCGTCGAAGCAGGTGAAGCGGACGGCGCCGGCGGAGGAGCGGACGCCCGCGGTGTCCAGCAGCGTGGACAGCCGTACGCCTTCGAACGGCGTCTTCGGCACCCGCCAGCCCGTGACGCACTGGACGTCGTGCACGATCCGGGTCTGCGGCAGGGCGCGCAGGTCCGCGAGCGTGTACTTCCTGGGGTGATCGACCAGGCCGTTGACGGTCAGGCCGTAGTCCGTCTCGTTCAGGTGCGGGACGGACGCCGCCACCGAGTAGTAGCGAAAGCCGCCGCCATTGGGCAGCAGACCGGTCAGGCCTGTCGGGTCCTTGCCGGCGACGGTGCCCAGGAAGCCCTCAAGGCCGCGCTGGAGCGTGGGCGCGGCGACGACGCCGAGCGCGCCGAGTCCCAGGGTGCCCAGCAGCACCCTGCGGCCGATCGGGGTACCGCTCGCCGGTGGCTCCGGCGTCTCCCGGTCCGCGGGCTCCGGTGCGTCCCGCTCTTCGGGTCGTTCAGGGTTCACAGAATGATTCGAGCACCCGACACCCCCTGGAAGCCAGGGGTGACGGGTGCCCGTCAGGATTCCGTAACCACTTCTCACCGGGCTCTCAGGAAGAGGATCACGTCCCGGCGCCGGTCACATCTCCGACTCCGCCGCCTGGTCCAGCCGGAACGCCTCGTTGCCCAGGCCGATCCGGGCGTGCGCCTGAGGCCTGCGGGAACGCAGCAGCAGTCCCTGGACCAGGCCGATCAGCAGGGCCACGCCGATGATCGCCGGAAGCAGCCGGCCGAGCGCGGAGTCCGGGCCGGTGCCGACAAGGACGTCGAAGTCCTTGACCGTGTAGCCGACGATCACGAGCAGCGCGACACCGGACACGGCGGAGGTGGCCAGCCGCCAGGCCTGGGCGCGGGCGGAGCCGCGGCGGGCGAAGAAGACGATCACCGAGGCGGAGGCGGCCACCATCAGCAGGGTGACGCCGAGCGCGCCGACGGTGCCGGACCAGGTGAACAGCTGCAGCACGGGCGCGGTCGGGTCGCCGGTCGGTTTGTCGTCGGCCACCGCGAAGGCGATCACGATCACCGCGGACACCGCGCTCTGCAGGAGAGAGCCCGTACCGGGAGCTCCGCTCGTGCCGGTGGTACGGCCGAAGGCGGGCGGCAGCAGGCCTTCGCGGCCCATGGCGAACGCGTACCGTGCGACGACGTTGTGGAAGCTGAGCAGCGCCGCGAACATACCGGTCACGAACAGCACATGCAGCACATCGGTGAAGGTGTGGCCGAGGAGGGACTCCGTCAGCCAGAACAGCAGGCCCGCGCTCTGTTTCTGTGCGGCCGGGACGATCTGGGAGGGGCCGGCCGCGATGGTGAGCGCCCAGGAGCTGATCGCGAAGAAGGCGGCGACGAAGCCGACCGCGAGGAACATCACGCGGGGCACCAGGACGTGCGGACGGCTGGTCTCCTCCGCGTACACCGGCGCCTGTTCGAAGCCGGTGAAGGCGGCGATGCAGAAGCACAGCGCGGTGCCCACGCCCGCGCCGGTGAGCGTGTCCGGGTTGAAGGCGTGCAGGGACAGGCCCTCCTTGGCCGGGTCGGCGACCGCCGCCGCGTCGAAGATCACGACGAGGGCGACCTCGATCAGCAGCAGGACGCCGAGCACGCGCGCGTTGACGTCGATCTTCAGCCAGCCGAACGTTCCGACGACGGCCACGGCGGCCAGGGCCGGTATCCACCAGGCGAGCTGGACGTCGGCGTAGGTGGCGAACAGACCGGAGACCTCGAAGCCGAAGATGCCGTAGATGCCGAACTGCAGGGCGCTGTACGCGACGAGGGCGACCGCTGCCGCGGCCGCGCCCGCCGTGCCGCCGAGGCCGCGGGAGATGTACGCGTAGAACGCGCCCGCGTTGTGGACGTGGCGGCTCATCTCCGCGTATCCGAAGGAGAACAGGGCCAGCACCACGCCGAGGACGACGAAGAGCAGCGGCTGGCCGACGATCCCCATCACCCCGAATGCTGTGGGCATGACACCCGCGACCACCATGAGGGGGGCGGTCGCGGCCAGCACGGACAGCAGCAGGCCCGCCGTGCCGAGCCGGTCGGCCCGCAGCGCGCGCTCCTGCCCCTTGAAGGTGCTGATGGTGCCGCCGTCGGCGGCCGGTCTGCTCGTGCTCGAACTGCCGGTCGTCATCGCGCGGTTGTCCTTTCGGTCGCTCGGACGGGGACTTTCGGATCTCTCCGGCGGAGAGGCGTCACGCCGCCCCCAGCACGCGCTCACGCGCGGTACGGAAGGCGTTGTACGGGTCGCGGTCCGGGTACGACCACGGCACCGGGGTCGCATACGGCCCGATGCGGTGGAACAGGGCGGCGGCCTCGGCACCCCGCCCTTCGCAGCACTTGGCGTGGGCGAGGAAGTTGAGGTCGAGGTGGCTGCGCGGGTGGTCGTCGCGCTCCCACTCCAGCCACCAGTCGAACGCGGCCTTCATCACCTGGCGCGCCCGCCGCCCCACCCAGTGACCGGAGGCGACGGGATCGGCGGATTCGGTGCCGGCGGCGGCCAGCACGCGGTAGCGCTCAGCGTGCGCGACAACCGGGAGGATGGCGAGCGGCGAGTCCGCGGGGGCCTGTTCGGCGGCCCAGTTGGCGAAGTCGTAGACCTCGTGCAGCGGGTCCTGACCGGCCTCGGCCCGGCGCTCGGCGAGCCGGGCGACCATCAGGTGGTGCGCGTGGTGGTGATCCGGATAGCGGGCGCGGACCTCGTCGAAGATCCGGACCATGTCCTCCTCGGCGCCAAGTGTGCGCTCGAGGATCAGCCGGCCGAGCCAGGGTGTGGGGTCCTCGGGGGCGAGCGACGCCGCGGCCCGGCAGGCCTGGCGGGCCGTGTCCGGGCGTTCCTTGCCCCGGAGGGCGCGGTGGACGGTGGCATGGGCGACGAGGGTGGAGGCGCAGGGCGACTCGGGTTCGGCGAGCTGCCATTCGCGCGCCCAGGCCAGGGCGGCGGGCTCCTGCGCGAGGACGGTGACGCGATGCCCGCGGCGGTCCCAGTCGTCGCGGGTGGCGGCGAGCAGGGCGCGGACGGTGGCCCATCGCCCCCGGGCGAGCGAGGCCCGGGCGGCGACAAGCTCCGCGTCGTCGAGTGCGTCGTCGAAGACCTGGGCCGCACGCTTGCGACCGCGGCCGAACGACGGTGGGGGTGGGGGTGGGGGTGGCACCGCGGGGATTCCTTAACGCGGTTCGTCAATGTTCGGTCACGCACAGCAAACCCCCAGCCAACGGTTTACGTCAAGGCCGGATCGAGACTGCTGCACGTGTCAACTAACCGCGGACACAAGGGTGTTGAATCCACAACCGTCGGACCGACCCCCTGCCGGCCGCCGGTCCGACGGCCCCGTCCGCGACGGTTGCCTTTCCGAACACCGGTGGCCTGTCCGACCATCCGGTGGCTGTCCGACCATCCGGTGGCTCATCCGACCATCCGGTGGCTTCTCCGACCATCCGGTGGCTCACCCGACCATCCGGTGGCTCATGCGACCATCCGCTGGCCAGTCCGACCATCCAGTGGCCTGTCCGACCGCCGGTGGCTAGTCCGACCATCCCGTGGCCCGTCCGAACACCGGTGGCCTGTCCGGCTGTCCGACCGCCTAGCCGACCGCCTTCGCCGCCGCCCGTCCCGCCGTGCGACCCGAGAACAGGCAGCCGCCGAGGAACGTGCCCTCCAGGGAGCGGTAGCCGTGGACCCCGCCGCCGCCGAAGCCCGCCGCCTCTCCCGCCGCGTACACGCCCGCGAGCGGGTCGCCGCCTTCGGTCAGCACCCGCGAGGACAGGTCGGTCTCCAGACCCCCGAGTGTCTTGCGGGTGAGGATGTTCAGTCGCACCGCGATCAGCGGGCCCGCCTTGGGGTCGAGGATGCGGTGCGGGGCGGCCGTGCGGATCAGCCGGTCGCCGAGGAACCTGCGGGCCCCGCGCATGGCCGTCACCTGGAGGTCCTTGGTGAAGGGGTTGAGGATCTCCCGGTCGCGCGCGACGATCTCGCGGCGCAGTTCGGCCTCGTCGATGAGCGGCTCCTTGGTGAGCGCGTTCATGCCGCGCACCAGTGCCCCCAGGTCCTTCTCGACGACGAAGTCGACACCGTGGTCCATGAACGCCTTGACCGGCCCGGGCACCTCCGCGCGGGCCCGTCCGATCACGTCCTTGACCGACTTGCCGGTGAGGTCGGGGTTCTGCTCGGAGCCCGAGAGCGCGAACTCCTTGCCGATGATCTTCTGGTCGAGCACGAACCACGTGTACTCGTATCCGGTCTTCATGATGTGCTCGAGCGTGCCGAGTGTGTCGAAGCCGGGGAAGAGCGGGACGGGCAGTCGCCGGCCGCGGGCGTCGAGCCAGAGGGAGGAGGGGCCCGGCAGGATGCGGATGCCGTGGTTGTCCCAGATGGGGTTCCAGTTCTGGAGGCCCTCGGTGTAGTGCCACATGCGGTCGCGGTTGATCAGACGGGCGCCCGCCTCCTCGGCGATGCCCAGCATCTTTCCGTCCACGTGCGCGGGCACGCCGGAGACCATCCGCTCCGGCGGGCTGCCGAGCCGCTCGGGCCAGTTGGCGCGGACCAGGTCGTGGTTGCCGCCGATGCCGCCGGTGGTGATGATCACTGCCTGGGCCCTGAGCTCGAAGGCGCCGGTGACCGTGCGGCTGCTGGCCCTGCCCCGCTGCACCTCCGACGGCTCCAGGATCTCGCCGGTGACGGTGTCGACCGCGCCCGCGCTGCGCGACAGGCCGGTGACGCGGTGGCGGAACCTCAGCTCGACAAGGCCGCGGGCGACCCCGGCCTGTATCCGTCGCACGAACGGCTCGATCACTCCGGGGCCGGTGCCCCAGGTGATGTGGAAGCGCGGGACGGAGTTGCCGTGGCCGTTGGCGTCGTAGCCGCCTCGCTCGGCCCAGCCGACCACCGGGAAGAAGCGCACGCCCTGGCCGTGCAGCCAGGCCCGCTTCTCGCCGGCCGCGAAGTCGACGTAGGCCTCCGCCCACTTGCGCGGCCAGTGGTCCTCGGGGCGGTCGAATCCGGCCGTACCCATCCAGTCCTGGAGGGCGAGCGCATGGCTGTCCCTGATCCGCAGCCGGCGCTGCTCCGGCGAGTCCACGAAGAACAGTCCGCCGAACGACCAGAACGCCTGGCCGCCCATCGACTGCTCCGGCTCCTGGTCGAGCAGGATGACCTTCCGACCGGCGTCCACCAGTTCCGCGGTCGCCGTGAGCCCGGCGAGGCCTGCCCCGATCACGATGACATCAGCGTCGTAGGCCATGCGCCCGTCCTCTCGCGGTGACTACCGGTCGGTATGTTGTTACTGACGGGTCAGATCCTTCGGCAGAAGAGTGATCGCGTCAACCGCCTGTTTCCGGGTACTCGCGTCTGTCGACAACCCCACGTCGCCCGAAGGGCGGGCCGGGGCTTGCCGAGAAGAGGTCAAGCACGGGCGGGTCACAGTCCGGAGCGCTACAGTCAGCGTGATACGCATCCCGTGACCCCGTTGAATCATCGAGGTACAGCGTGTCGGTACTGGTTCTCGCCCTCGCCGTCAGCGCGGCCTTCTGTCTGGGCACCGGGTTCGTGCTGCAGCAGAACGCCGCCCAGCAGGCACCGCTGAGCGACTTCCTTTCTCCCCGGCTGCTGCTGGACCTGATGAAGATGCCGCGCTGGCTCGGCGGCATCGGGCTGATGGTGACGGGCATGATCCTCAGCGCGATCGCGCTGGCCCACGGCGAGATCTCCCTGGTCGAGCCGCTGGTCGCCACGAACCTGCTGTTCGCGATGGCCGAGTCCCGCCGGGTGAGCAAGCAGCCCCTGGGCCGCCAGGGCTGGGCCGGGCTCGCGCTGCTCGCGGGCGGCGTCACGGCGTTCATCGTGGCGGGCCAGCCCAAGGGGGGCAACGCGGTCACCGATCCCCTGCGGCACTGGCTGATCATCGGTGTGATGGTCGGCCTCGCGCTCCTGCTGACGACGTATGCGAAGAAGTCGCAGCTGATCATCGGACCGGTGCTGCTGGGGCTCGCGGCGGGGCTGCTCTACGGGGTGCAGGACGCACTCACCCGGGTCAGCGGGCAGCGGCTCACGGAGGGCGGCTGGGCGGAGTTCATCACGGGATGGCAGCCGTACGGCGTGCTGGTGCTGGGGGTGACGGGGCTGATCCTGGTGCAGAGCGCGTTCGAGACGGCGCCCCTGCGGATGTCTCTGCCCGCGCTCACCGCGGCCCAGCCACTGGCCGGAATCCTCTGCGGGGTGGGCTTCCTCGGCGACCGGCTGCGCACCGACACCGGGGCGCTCGCCTGGGAGGCGACGGGTCTCGCGGCGATCGTCCTCGGCATCGTGCTGCTCGGGCTGCACCCGGCCATGCCGCGGGGACTGGGAGAACCGGAGCGGCAGAAGGATCTGCAGCCGGGGTGAGACACGCCGCCTGCCGGTCCGGCACGCACCGTCGTCCGAGTGGTGCCACCATGGCCGGGCACCGGCCCGACGGCGGAAGCTGCCGAGCGAGACACGCCACCCGCCGATCCGGCACCCATCGACGTCCAAGTGGCGCCCTCACGACCGGGTACCGGCCCGAACGCGCGGAGCTGCCGGATAAGACACGCCATCCGCCGATCCGGCACCCACCGACGTCCCAGTGGTCACCCGCCGACGTCCCAGTGGTCCCCCCGCCGACCACGCACCGGCCCGAACGCATGGAGCTGCTTGGATGGGCGTATGAGTGCCGCTGACGAACTCCTCGACATCGTGGACGAGAACGACAGGGTCATCGGGCAGTCGCCGCGCGGTGAGGCATACGCGCGCGGGCTGCGCCACCGATGCGTGTTCATCCAGGCGCGGGACGCCGAGGGCCGTGTCTTCGTACACCGCCGCACCCCCACCAAGCTGGTCTTCCCCTCCCTGTACGACATGTTCGTCGGCGGGGTCGTCGGCGCGGGCGAGACGTACGACGACGCCGCCCTGCGGGAGGCCGAGGAGGAACTCGGCGTCAGCGGGCTGCCGCGGCCCGAGCCGCTGTTCAAGTTCCTCTACGACGACGGCGCGGGCCAAAGCTGGTGGTCCTCGGTCTACCAGGTCCGCTGCGATCTGCCCGTCAGCCCCCAGGTGGAGGAGGTCGCCTGGCACGGCTTCCTCACGGAGGACGAGGTGGAACTCCGGCTGTCCGACTGGGAGTGGGTCCCGGACGGGCTCGCCGCGTACGAGCGGCTCAAGGCGCACCGCCGGCCCACGGGCTGACTCTTCCCGGGGCCCCTTGACGCCCGGCCGCCCCTGCCCCGGACGGCGGCCGGTAGGGTCCTACGCGTGATCGAATTCGTACGGAACGTCCGGCTGTGGTTTGCGCCCGAGGAGGTCCGGGAGGAGGGCGCCACGCCCGACTACCGGTTCTCGCTGGCCAATGAGCGCACCTTTCTGGCCTGGCTGCGCACCGCGCTGGCGCTGATGGGCGGCGGCTTCGCCGTGGACCAGTTCCTGCCGGACCTGCGCTGGGCCTGGCGCGTCGGGCTCGCCCTCGCGCTGCTCGCCTCCGGGGTCCTGTGCTCGCTGCGCGCCGCCAACCACTGGGTGCGCTGCGAGCGGGCGATGCGACGCGGCGAGGACCTTCCGGTCTCCCGCTTCCCGGCGCTGCTGAGCATCGCCGTCGCCGTGGTCGCGATCGCCATGGTGGTCGTGGTCCTCGCCGGCTGGGAAGGATGAGCGCCCCGGCCGAGCAGCGCGACCCGGGGCTCCAGCCGGAGCGCACCCGGCTCGCCTGGCGGCGTACCACCCTGTCGAGCACCGCGACCGCCGTGCTGGCCGTGAAGACGGCGCTGCACGACAGGTCGGCGGCCGGCTTCGTCGTCGTCGCCCTGTGCTGTCTGCTCTGGCTCGGTTTCCTGATCCTCGCCCACCTGCGCATCCGTGCCCTGGCGATGGCAGGCGCCGGCCATCCGCCGCTCCTGGCGGCCCGCCACGCGGCCGCCGCGACCCTCTGCACGGCCGCCCTCGCGGTGTGCGCGGCGGCACTGGTGTTCTGAGCGACGGCGCGCCCGGCACGAAGGGCACTGGGACGACCGCCGACGAGCACTGCGGCCGCACAGGGAACCCCTGGCTCCGGATGCTCGTCGTCGACTGGCATGCTCTGAGCACCAGTTGACGACACCCAGGGGGTCCCATGACCGCGGCAGAGCCGTACACGGTCGCACTCGCCGACGACGTACACGCCTATGTGCAGCCGGACGGCGGCTGGTGCCTGAACAACGCCGGGTTCGTCAGCGACGGCACGGCCACCCTGCTCGTGGACACCGCCGCCACCGAGCGCCGTGCACGTGCCCTGGGCGCGGCGGTCGCGGCGACCGGCGCGCCCGCGCCGCGGTTCGTCGTCAACACCCATCACCACGGCGACCACACGTACGGAAACGGCTTGTTCGCGTCGGCCGCGATGATCGTCTCGCACGCCGACTGCCGCCGGGAGGCCCTGGCCAGCGGGCACCATCTGGCGCTGATCTGGCCGACGACCGACTACGGGGACATCCGGATACACGGCGCCGATCTGACGTACAAGGACCACACGACGGTGCACGCGGGCGGGGTCGACGCGGAGGTGATCCATCCCGGCGTCGGGCACACCGTCGGCGACTCGGTGGTCTGGCTGCCGCACCGGCGCGTGCTGTTCACCGGCGACCTGGTCTTCGAGGGCGGGACGCCGTTCTTCCTGATGGGTTCGCTCAGCGGCTCGCTGCGGGCGCTGGAGCGGCTGCGCGCACTGGGCGCGGAGACGGTCGTACCCGGGCACGGACCGGTCACCGACCCGTCCGCGTTCGACCGCACAAAGCGCTATCTGCGGTTCGTCGCCGAGGTCGCGCAGGACAACCATGCGGCGGGCCGTACGCCGCTGGAGGCGGCCCGGGCCACGGACCTCGGGGAGTTCGCGGCGCTGCGGGAGAGCGAGCGGCTGGTGGCGAATCTGCACCGCGCGTACGCCGAGCTGGACGGGCTGCCCGAGGGCGCACCCCTGGATCCGCTTCCCGCCTTCCGGGACATGGCGGTCATGAACGGCGGGGAGATGATGGCCAGCCACGCCTGAGAGCACCTCGGCGTGCCGTGGCGTGATGCCGCCGTGACACCCCGGGCCGTCGGCGCCACGATGTCATCGTGGCGCCGATCACGTTTACTCCGCGCACTGGACGGCATACCGACCAGTCGGCATCATGATGCAGGTCCTGTTTCCGCGCACGTAGGAGCACTGATGAGCCCAGACCACCCGCCGGGCCTCGATCTCGACCGGCTGCGCGGCCTGCTCGACACCGAGCGGCCCGGCCTGGTGAACGGCCCCCTGGACGGCCGGCTGATCGAGGGCGGGCGGTCGAACCTCACCTACGCCGTCTCGGACGGCACGAATCGGTGGGTCGTACGGCGTCCCCCGCTCGGGCACGTCCTGGCCACCGCGCACGACATGAAGCGCGAACACCGGGTGATCAGCGCGCTGTACCCGACCGCCGTTCCCGTCCCGCGCCCGGTGCTGCTGTGCGAGGACGAGGCGGTGCTGGGCGCCCCCTTCTACGTGATGGACTTCGTCGACGGCACCCCCTACCGCACCGCCGAACAGCTGACCCCGCTCGGCCCGCAGCGCACGCGGGAGGCGGTTCTCGGCCTGGTGGACACGCTGGTCGAGCTGCACGCGGTGGACCCCGACGAGGTGGGGCTGGCCGACTTCGGCCGACCGGAGGGCTTCCTGGACCGGCAGCTGCGCCGCTGGGGCAAGCAGCTGGACGCGTCCCGCAACCGCGAGCTGCCCGGCATCGACGAACTGCACGCGGCGCTCGGGCGCGCACTGCCCGCCTCCCCCGCGCCGACCGTGATCCACGGCGACTACCGGCTGGACAATGTGCTGCTCGGGGCGGACGACCGGATCACCGCCATCCTCGACTGGGAGATGTCCACGCTCGGTGATCCGCTGACCGACCTGGGTCTGCTGGTGATGTACAGCGTGCCGCTGGAGCTGCCCAACTCCCCCATTTCCACGACCGCTTCGGCCCCGGGGCACCCGGACCCGGCCGAGCTGATCGAGCGGTACGCCACGCGCTCGGGGCGTGACGTCACCGCCGTCTCCTGGTACACGGCGTTCGCCTGGTTCAAGCTCGCCGTGATCCTCGAGGGCATCCACTACCGCTACACGCTCGGCCAGACGGTCGGCCGGGGCTTCGACCGCATCGGCGAGCTGGTGCCCGTCTTCATCGAGCACGGCCTGACCACCCTTCAGGAAGGCTGATCCGCCATGGACTTCGCATTCGACGCGCGCACCGAGGAGCTGCGCGCAAAGCTGCTCGCCTTCATGGACGAGTACGTCTACCCGGCGGAGGCCGTCGCCGAGGAGCAGCGCGCGCAGCTCGCCTCGCCCTGGGACACCCCCGCGGTCGTCGAGGAGCTGAAGGCCGAGGCCCGCCGGCAGGGCCTGTGGAACCTCTTCCTGCCGGACGCCGAGTACGGCGCCGGGCTCACCAACCTCCAGTACGCCCCGCTCGCCGAGATCACCGGCCGCTCCCCGCAGCTGGCGCCCACCGCGCTGAACTGTGCGGCGCCCGACACGGGCAACATGGAGGTGCTCGCGCAGTTCGGCGACGAGCAGCAGAAGAAGCAGTGGCTTCAGCCGCTGCTCGCGGGCGAGATCCGCTCGGCGTTCGCGATGACCGAGCCCGAGGTGGCCTCGTCGGACGCCACCAACATCACGACGCTCATCGAGCGGGACGGGGACGACTACGTCATCACCGGCCGCAAGTGGTACATCTCCGGGGCGATGAACCCGGACTGCAAGATCTTCATCGTGATGGGCAAGACGGACCCGGACGGGGCCGACATCCGCCGCCAGCAGTCCATGGTGCTGGTCCCGCGCGACACTCCCGGCGTCACCGTCAAGCGCGCCATGCAGGTGTTCGGCTACGAGGACCACTACCACGGCGGCCACGCCGAGGTGGTCTTCGACCACGCGCGCGTGCCGGCGTCGAACCTGATCGGCGAGGAGGGCGGCGGCTTCGCCATCGCCCAGGCCCGGCTCGGTCCCGGCCGTATCCACCACTGCATGCGGCTGATCGGCATGGCCGAGCGGGCGATCGAGCTGATGTGCCGGCGGGCCGTGTCGCGCATGGCGTTCGGCAAGGCGCTGGCACAGCAGGGCGTGGTCCACAACTGGATCGCCGACGCGCGCGTGGCCGTGGAGCAGCTGCGGCTGCTGGTCCTGAAGACCGCGTGGATGATGGACACGGTCGGCAACAAGGGTGCCCACACCGAGATCCAGGCCATCAAGATCGCCACGCCGCGCACGGTCGTCGACATCATCGACAAGGCGATCCAGCTGCACGGCGCGGGTGGCGTGAGCCAGGACTTCCCGCTGGCCGAACTGTACGCGGGCGCCCGGACGCTGATGATCGCGGACGGCCCGGACGAGGTGCACCAGCGGTCGCTGGCGCGACGGGAGCTGAAGAAGTACCTGTGAACCCTGCACGGGTGAGGGGCGGACGTAATTGCGTCCGCCCCTCACCCGTGTGCCGTCACCCGCTACGGACGCAACGCCCTCAGCAGCAGGTCCGCCAGATGGTCGGCGACCTCTTGCGGGCTGAGCGGGCCGTCCGGGCGGTACCAGGTCGACAGGTGGTGCACCGAGCCGAAGTGGTAGTCGACGACCAGATCGGCGGGCGTGGCCGTGGAGAACACACCCTCCCTCTGCCCCTCCTCGATCAGCGCGCGGAACTGCTCGTGGTAGCGGCGCCGCTCGGCTCGCACCTGCTTGTTCTTCTCGGGGCTGAGGTGGTGCATCGACCGGAAGAAGATCATCGCGTCGTCGAGGTTCTCGATGGTGGTGACCACCACGTCCGCGGCCGCGGCGCGCAGCCGCTTCTCGACCGGCTCGTCGGCGTTCGCGAACGCGTCGAGCCGCTCCTGCTGGACGCGCAGCACGCGCGCGTACACCTCGTGCAGCAGATCGTCCTTGGAGCCGAAATAGTGGTACAGCGCGCCCTTGGTGACGCCCGCCGCCTCGACGATCTCCTGCACCGACGTGCGGTCGTACCCCTGCTCGGCGAAGAGCCGGGTGGCGGCGGCCAGCAGCCGCTGCGGGACGGGCGTACCGTCTCCGTCCGTCGTCCTGGGCACTGCCGCCACCTGCCTTTCCGTGAAGTTCTACTGGCTCTTCTGCGACCGGGAACGCAGTTCCCGACGGAGGATCTTCCCACTTGCCGTCTTCGGCAGGTCGGGCAGGATCTCCACCTGACGCGGGTATTTGTAAGCGGCCAGTCTCTCCTTGCAGTAATCAGCGAGCGCACCCGGGTCTTCATCACACCCGGGGCGCAGGCTGATGTACGCCTTGACGGTCTCCCCGCGGTAGCCGTCCGGCACCCCGACGACGGCCGCCTCGCGCACCGCCGGATGCGTGTACAACACGTCCTCGACCTCGCGCGGCCACACCTTGAAGCCGGACGCGTTGATCATGTCCTTCTTGCGGTCCACGACATACAGCCAGCCCTGCTCGTCCATGAACCCGATGTCACCGGTGCGCAGCTCGCCGTCCGGGAAGGTCTCGGCGGTGGCCTCGGGGCGCCGCCAGTAGCCGGGCACGACCTGCGGTCCCCGTACGACGATCTCACCCTGCTCGCCGAACGGCACCTCCTCGCCCCGGTCGTCGACTATGCGGACGACCGTGTCGGGCCCGGGGACGCCGACGGCCAGCGTCCCGGAGACCGGGTCGACGGGGGCCTCGTGGCCGGGTGGCACCGAGGCGCAGGGGGCGGTGCACTCGGTGAGGCCGTAGCCGTTGCGGATGTACGGCCCGAAGCCGGCGCGGAACTTCTCCACCAGGGCGGGCGGCACCGGGGCGCCGCCGGAGGAGATCTTGCTGAAGGAGGAGAAGTGGTCGGGCGTGACCGCCGGGTGGGCGGCCAGCGCCATGAAGGCGGTCGAGGGGCCGACGGTGTAGTGGGGCCGGTGCTCGGCGAACGCGTCGAGGACGACGCCCGGCTCGAAGCGGTAGGCGAGGACGAGCGTGCCCCCGCTGATGAGGCACGCCACGAGCTCGCAGACCATCCCGGTGATGTGGAACAGGGGTGCCAACGCGAAGTAGACGGGCACCTCGGGCAGCCCCATGCCGGTGCGCTGCCGCTCGGCGTTGTACATGATGTTGCCGTGCGTGTTGGTGGCGCCCTTGGGGGTGCCGCTGGTGCCCGAGGTGTAACTGATCAGCGCGATGTCGGAGGGGCCTGGCTCGCGGCCCTCGGGTGCCTTGGTGCCCTGCCGGGCGACGGTCACGAGGTCGTCCGCGTCCGCGGACTGCCCGAGCCGCTCGAAGTTCAGCACGCGCGCGTCGTCGCGCGTCTGGAGGTCCAGCTCGCAGGCGGTGAGCACGATGCGTACGGACGAGCCCGCGGCCGTCTCGCGCAGATACGACTCCCAGGCGCGGTCGGAGCACACCAGGGCCGTCACCTCCGCGTCCTTGAGGACGTGCGCGACCTCGCCCGACTTGTACATGGGGTTGACGGGCACGACGGTCGCGCCCGCCTTCCAGGCGCCCAGCAGGGCGAGCACGAAGTGCGGGGAGTTCTGCAGCAGGATCGCGACCCGGTCGCCGCGCTCCAGGCCGCGGGCGGCGAGGTGCCCGGCGACGGAGTCGGTCAGCGCGTCCAGTTCGGCGTAGGTGATCCGGCCGTCGAAGTAGGCGAGCGCGGTACGGTCCGCGGGGGCCGGGCGCAGGGCGTGCACCAGGGAGTCGGGCGGGCTGATCGGGGCGCGCTGGGCGTCGTCGAGGAGGGCGAGCCAGGGCTTGGCGGCATAACGGGACGTGCTCACCGGGCGCCCTCCCACTTCTGCTGGATGTGGTTCATGTTCGTCAGCCAGCGGTCCGGCTCGGTGGCGCGCGCCTGGTAGTACGCGGCGACCTCGGGGTGCGGCAGGATCAGGAACCGGTCCTCCTCGATGCCCTTGAAGAGCGCGTCGGCGACGTCCGCGGGGTCGATCGCGGTCGGCGCGAGCACCAGGTCACCGGCGCTGCCGGAGGCGGTCAGCATGTCGGTGCGGACGCCCTGGGGGCAGATCGCGTGGACCTTCAGGCCGCGGTGCCGGTAAGTCAGCGAGAGCCACTCGGCGAAGGCGTACGCGCCGTGCTTGGTGACGCTGTACGGCGCGGCACCGATCATGGTGAGCAGTCCGGCGGCCGACACGGTGGAGACGAACCGGCCCTGGCCGCGCTCCAGCCAGGCGGGCAGGAGCGCGCGGGCGGCGCGGACGTGCGCCATGACGTTCACGTCCCAGGCCTGTGCCCACACCTCCTCGTCGGCGGCCTCGGTGCCGCCGGAGCCGAGGCCCGCGTTGGCGACGTAGACGTCGACCGTGCCGCCGAGGGCGTCGCGCGCCTCGGTCACGATCGCGGAGGCGTCGCCAGGGACCGCGATGCCGCCGATCTCGTCGGCCACGGCCTTCGCCTTGCCGGCGTCCAGGTCGTTGACGACGACCCTGGCCCCCTCGGCGGCGAAGCGGCGGGCCAGCGCGGCTCCGATGCCGCCTCCCGCTCCGGTGACGACCACTCCCGCATCCTGCACGGCTTCCACCATCGGTCTCCTTCGACGCGACGCGCATGGGCTCTGCTGCAGTCGGCTCTGCTGCGAGCGTCAGACTAACCAGTCGGTATGTAACGAGGGAAGAGGCTCCTTCGCTAGCGTGCGTGGCCATGACAGTTCCGTCGATCCCGGAGGTCACCGCATGAGGCTGTCCAGACGAGGACTGCTGGCCGCGACCACGGCGGCCGTGTCGCTCCCCGCGACCGGCGCGGCCGCCGCCGGGGGCGGCAGACGGCTGCGCACCGGCTTCGAACGGCTGGCGGAGGACGGCTACGCACTGCTGGACGGCCGGCGAGTGGGCATCGTGACCAACCCCACGGGTGTGACCAGGGTCGCGCGCCACATCGTCGACGTGATGCACGCGGAGTCCCCGGTGAACCTGGTCGCGGTCTTCGGCCCCGAGCACGGCTTCCGCGGCACGGCGCAGGCGGGCGGTTCGGAGGGCCGCTACGACGACCCGGCGACGGGGCTGCCCGTCTACGACACATACCTGAAGAGAGGTCAGCCGCTCGCGGACGTCTTCACGGCGTCCGGTGTGGACACGATCGTCTTCGACATCCAGGACGTGGGCGCCCGCTTCTACACGTACATCTGGACGCTGTACGACTGTATGGAGGCGGCAGGGCTCGCGGGCAAGCGGTTCGTGGTCCTGGACCGGCCGAACCCCGTGACCGGGCGGTCCACCCAGGGCCCCGTTCTGCACCGGGAGTTCGCGACGTTCGTGGGACGGCAGCCGATCGCCCAGGCGCACGGGATGACCGTGGCGGAACTGGCGGGGCTCTTCAACGGGGAGTTCCTGAGCACGCCCGTACCGCTGGACACCGTCCTGATGACCGGCTGGAAGCGGTCCGACTTCTACGACGCCTCCGGCCTGCCCTGGGTGCCGCCGAGCCCGAACATGCCGACGCCCGACACCGCGCTGGTCTACTCGGGGACGTGTCTGTTCGAGGGCACGAACCTGTCGGAGGGACGCGGCACCACCCGCCCCTTCGAACTCCTGGGCGCGGAGGGGATCGACGGGCGGTGGGCGGCCGAGGCGGAGCGGCTCGGGCTGCCCGGCGTGCACTTCAGGGAGGCGTACTTCGCGCCCACCTTCTCCAAGTTCCAGGGCAGGACGGTGGGCGGGGTGCAGATCCATGTGCACGACCGGACGGCCTACGACCCCGTGCGCACCGGAATCGCGCTGCTCGTGACCGCCAGGAAGGTGTGGAGCGGCTTCGCCTGGCGCTCCGACGACTGGATCGACAAGCTCACGGGGTCCGCCCGGGTGCGCACGATGATCGACGCGGGGGCGACGGCGGACGAGGTGGTCGCCGCCTGGCAGGACGAGCTGGCCTCCTTCCGGTGCCTGCGCAGGAAGTATCTCGTGTACGGATGAGTCATGACGTATGGCCAACCTTCGCCACCAGCAGGACGATGCGCCCACAGCGCACTCGACCTCGGGCCAAGGGGGACCTGTCATGGCGGTACCGGCAATCAGTGTGAGTCCCTACTGGGAGCTGACCTTCGACGCGGACGGGGACGTGGACGGCCCGGAAAGGGACCGGCTGCTCGCCGAGGTGAACGGGCGCGGGGTACGGGACCTGCTGGTCTTCGCGCACGGCTGGAACAACGAACGCTCCGGTGCGACCCGGCTCTACGACCACTTCTTCGCTCCGGTGCCCTCGCTGGCGCCGCGGGCGCACCTGGGGTACGTGGGCGTGATCTGGCCGTCCATGATGTTCGCGGACGAGCCGATCCCCGACTTCCCGCCCTCGGCCGCGGCCGAGATCCCGCGGCCCACGCGTCCGCTGCTGGACGAGAACTCCCGGCACGCCCTTCTGGAGGTCTTCCCCGGCAACGCGACCCTGGTGGAACAGATCGCGCGGCTGCTGGAGCAGCACCCCGACGACGATGCCTCGCTGGAGGAGTTCGGGCGGCTCGTACGGCTGCTGGTGGAGGCTCGGCCGGGGGGTCCGCAGGCCGCGTTCGACGCGGACATGCTGGCGGAGGGGGTGCCCGAGAGCGCACCGGAGATG
This sequence comes from Streptomyces sp. NPDC001634, assembly GCF_040298185.1. Classification (NCBI taxonomy): domain Bacteria; kingdom Bacillati; phylum Actinomycetota; class Actinomycetes; order Kitasatosporales; family Streptomycetaceae; genus Streptomyces; species Streptomyces sp. NPDC001634. The sequence continues at coordinate 24,571 of NZ_JBEOZU010000031.1, forward strand.
CTGTTCGGCGACACGAGGCAGGCGTGCCAGGACTTCGCGCAGGCGCTGGAGCAGGTGGATTCGGCGGACGGGCAGGCACAGGGGACGGAAGGGTTCTCGTTCACGCCGAAGGGGGTGTGGGACGGGGCGCACGAACTGCTGAGGCAGGCCACGTACTACGCGATGAAGCGGCGCGCGGGGACGGTCGGGGAGCGCGGACTCGGCCGGGTGATCGGACAGTTGGCGCAGGCGGCACCGAACGTACGTGTGCATCTGATCGGGCACAGCTTCGGCGGGCGGCTGGTGTCGTTCGCCCTGCGCGGGCTGCCGGACGGCGTGCACACGGTGAAGTCCGTGACCCTGCTCCAAGGGGCCTTCTCGCACTACGCGTTCGCCGCCCGCCTGCCCGACGACCCGCACGCGAGCGGTGTGCTGCACGGGCAGCAGAACCGCATCGACGGTCCCCTGGTGTGCTGCTACTCCCGTTTCGACTCGGCGCTCGGCACGCTCTATCCGCTGGCCTCACGCATGGCGGACGACGATCAGTCGCTGGCCGGGGAGGCACCGTCGGCGGCCGGGGAGGCCGCGGGCCCCGTGGAGGGCTTCGGCATCGGCGACCTCCTGGGACGGAAGTGGGGAGCGATGGGGCACGACGGGGTGCAGGCAGTGGACGGCACGCAGGGCTTCGTCCTCGCCGACGCGCTGCGCAGGGCGCTGCCCGCGTCGGGATGCGTCAACATCGACGCGTCCGCCGTCGTCTGCAACGGCGGACCACCGTCCGGTGCCCACAGCGACATCGTGCACCGGGAGTTGGCACAGGTGGTACTGGCGGCGGGCCGCGTGGGCTGACCCGCCGCCGTGCGGGCACTACCGGTGGGACGTGTACTCCACGACCTGCTGGAACGTCGGCCGGTTCTGCCAGCTGATCTTGCCGTGCTTGATGCCGCCCAGGGTGCGCTGGACGATCGAGTCGGCGCACCACTGGTCACCCGCCGAGCACTGGTCGTCGCCCGGGTAGACCTGGGACGCCGTCATGCCGGCCGCCTGCTTCAGGGTGCTGATCAGGATGTCCCGGCACGCGCTGAGACTGCCGCCGCCGCAGTACTTCTGGTCCAGCCCGCCCTGCACGGACTCGCCGAGCACCGCGCGGATGTCCTTGTCGACATAGCTCCACCAGCCGTACTGGAAGGAGCTGCCGGCGTGCGAACCGGTGGGGCCGTGCGCGGCCGAGGGGGACTCGTCGACCGGCAGGTTGTTGGTGAAGGCGGTGTACAGGTCGCTGCCCAGACCGGGCTGGAACTCGCCCTTCACCAGCAGCGGCCACCAGGCGTCCAGAATGCGGATCGCGTCGGCGTCGGCGTACGTCTTCGAACCTGCCGAGGTCTCCGTGCGCTTGGCGCCCGCCGACACCCACGCGGACAATTTGCTCACCGCCGCAGCGGCCGTGGAGTCGGTCACCGTCGAGCTGTTGACGACCTTCAGCAGCTTCGGCAGCACGTCCTCAGCCCGCAGGTCGGCGAGGGCCGCGTCCGCCATCGCCTTCACCAGCGACGAGCGGGTCACCCCACCGGCCGCCACGAGCTTCTTCACCCGGTCCTCCAGCAGATTGCCGCGGTGCACCGAGCCGTCGCCCCAGGGCGCGGTCGTGTAGTCCTTGGCCTGCTTGTTGTTCCAGGAGATGTAGTAGTCCTGGTCGATGGAGTTGGGGTGGGCGGAGGGCGCGGTGTAGTCCGCCGTGTTCGTCGTCGGGTCCCAGTTCCGCCACTCGTACGCGGCCTGCGCCCACACCGGGAACTCGGCGTCGACGCCGCTCGCGCGTACCGGGTTGTTGCCGCTGTTGTAGTAGGCGGTGTGCTGGGAGTCGGCGTAGAACCAGTTGAATGTGTAGTTGATGTGCGAGGCCGCGCTCTGGAAGTCCTGCGGGCCCTTGACGTAGTCCGGGTCGTTCAGCATCTGGAAGCCGATGATCGAGTCGGCCTCGTGCAGGTAGGACGAGCGCAGCGTGGTGTAGGCGACCTTCTTGCCGCCGACCGTGGCGCGGTACTCCACGGGCCCGTACTTGGTGCGCCAGGCCTTCATCGTGTAGGAGCCGGCGGCGGTCGAGTCGGCGGTGGTCGGCTTCCAGGAGTTGGTGTGCTCGACCTCGTCCATGGCCGTGCAGGTGCCGTGGTACAGGTAGTGGTAGTCGTCCTGGCACAGCTCGACGGCGTAGGTGTCGATGATGTCCTGGCCGGAGGTCGTGGCGCTCCACGAGTAGTCCTGGCCGCGGCCCAGTTCGACGTACATGCCAAGACCCGCGAAGGAGGCGCCGCGGGCGCTGATGCCCGGGCCCTGGATCTCCTGGAGCATGAGCAGCTGGGGCGCGAAGTAGCCGGTCTGCGGGCCGAAGACGGCGATCGGGTGGCCGCTCGCGGTGTACTTGCCGCTCACCACCAAGGCGTTGGACATCCCGCGCTTGGCGGAGGTCAGGGCGGTGGTGGCCGCCGTCTTGGAGGCGGTGGTGGCACTGGAGGTCGCCGCGCTGCCGGTGCGGTCGTAGACGAGCGGCTCCTCGGTCACCGATCCGGCGTCGGGCAGCGCCTCGCCCTGCGGGCTGTCGGGCTTCGACGCGTACGGGAAGCTCTCGCCGTTGTGGACGGTGACGACGGCCTCGGGGTCGTTGCGCTCGCGGAAGGACTCCCAGACCTTGGTGCCTTCCTCCACTCCGTACTTGGACTGAGCGGCGAGGAGGGAGATCGCATTGTTGACCTCGCCGCCACCGCCGGAGCCGAAGAGCGCGCCGATGACGGAGGCGAGCGCGACCAGGTCGGTGGCCTTGAAGTGGTCGATGGTGCCGGCGTTGGTGATCGAGTCCTTGTGGCCGGTCAGGACGTACTCGCCGGGGAAGTAGCGGCCGCTGTCGGAGGCGTCGATATAGGCGTTGATGCCGTCGAGGTAGGCGTTGACGTCGGCGAGGGCCTGCTTGCCGCGGTCGCCGTTGGCGGCCACCGCGTTGTCGATCTGGGCCTGCAGATCGGCTTCGGTGTAGGGCGCGTTGCGCCAGAACTGCTGTTCAAGGCCCTGGTTGGCGGCGGCTCCGCCCGCGAAGGAGGTCAGCTGGCCGCGGCCCACATGCCGGAAGACGTCCATGAGCCACAGCCTGTCCTCAGCCGCGGCATAACCGGCGCCGAACTCGGTGCCGTATCGAGTGGTACCGGTGATGTGCGGAACGCCCGCCTTCTTGTCGCGGACGATCGTCACGTCGCTGCGGCCCGCGGGTTTCTCGGTGGAAGCGACTTGATCGGAAGAGACACCGAACGACGCGTCGTTGAAGAACGTGTTGATCTTCGTGTCGGTGAGCGTGGAGTAGCCGGTGGCCAGGTTGGCGTAGGTGCCGAGCTGGTCCTCGGCGTGGTCGGGCTGAACGCCGAAGGCCTGGTTGAGGAGGATCTGGACGAGGGTGGCGTTGCCGTTCTCGCCGGGCGGGAGGATGTCCGAACACTGGCCGCCGCAGTAGTCGTTGGCCGCCGCCGCTTCCGCGGTGCCCGCGGCCGCAGGGGACAACAGACCTGCGACGAGAACGCATATCGACGCGGTCTTGAGGAACTTGGTGAGTCTCCGGGGAGTTCTCAGTCTGTCGAGGGTGGTGCGTGGGGTGCGCCGTGGCATGGCAGCTCCTCCCGACGATGGTGGGCGGGATGTTACCGCCGGTATCCCCGGGATTGAACATGAACATGCGTCAACTTTCTGGGAGAGCCACGGTCATGCCGATCTCTCGACGGCGACCGACGGCATGGGGGAAGGCGGCCGAGAACCGTTCGGACGGTGGCTTATGGAGGCCATCGGAAAACGGATGGAGCCGAATCGCTTGTCGATACGTCTATTCGGCGACGTCCGTACGACGACGCCGAAGTGACCGAAGTACAGGTGCAGGTGTGACGGAGGTGCAGGGCGATGGCCGGTTTCCGGAGTCTGGCGAGACAGGTGCGCGATCCCAGATGCGATCTGGCACTGCGGCGCTATTCGCTGCGCAAGTGCCTTGAGAAGTTCGCCCCCTACGGGCATCGGGCGACCTGGGACCATCTGTGCTCCCGGGCCGGGTTCGGTCCCGAGGACCGTTCCCCCGATCCGGCGCGGCTCGTGGCCGCACTGGACGAACTGGAGGAGGCTCGCTCCGTCTGGCTCGGCTACGAGGCCGAGTTCACGCAGCGCCGCAAGCGGGAGAAGCACGACGGGCTGCGCAGGCCGGGCAGTGTGGATGACTGGCACCGGCTGACCTGGGGTGGTTTCGGGGTCGCCTGGTGCGACGACCCGCGGGTCCACCCTCGTGAACCGCTGGCCGAGGTGCTGCGCCGGCTCATCGACGCACTGGAGCGTGAGCCGGGCTCGGTCTGCCCGGTGTGCGCCGGTGAGCGCCTCATCTGGAGGTACGACCTGGCCCATGAGCCGTCGTCGGGCCCGGTCTGCACGGACTGCGGCATCGTGGTGCCACGGCCTGTGCTGACGCCCGGCGCCCTGGCGGAGGCCAGGCGCGCACGACTGCTGGTGACGGCGTGACGGAAGGACCCGAGGGCGCGGGGGTGCGCCGGGGATGCCGCACCCCCGTTGTCAGTGGTGAGCTGCATCATCGGGGTCATGATGCAGGTGTGTCTGAACGGAGCCCGGGGACCGGCCGACAGCGCGGTCGTGCCGATGTCGCCGGGCGCGATGGCCGACGCGGCGTCGGCCGCCGTCACGGCCGGGGCGTGGGAAGTGCATGTCCACCCCAAGACCCCCTGTGGGCGGGACTCGTTGTCGGCGAAGGTGGTCGCGGCGACCCTCGAGGAGATACGGGCGCGCATCGTCGTCCCCGTCGGTGTGACCACCGGCGCCTGGGCGGAACCGGACCCGGCCGCGCGGGTGGAGCGCATCCGCTCGTGGACCGTGCTGCCCGACCACGCCTCGGTCAACTGGCACGAGCCGGGCGCGGAGGAGGTCGCGGCGGCGCTGATCGACCGCGGGATCGGGGTCGAGGCGGGCATCTGGTCCGGCACGGACGGCGCGGCACGATTCGCGGCGTCCCCGCTGGGACCGAGGGTGCTGCGGGTGCTCGCGGAGGTGACGGACCCCTCCGCGGACACAGCGGAGGAGACCGCCCGCGCCCTGCTGTCCGCACTCGGCTCCCCGAGCCGCCCTGTGCTGCTGCACGGGGCGGAGAGCGGCACCTGGCCGGTGCTGCGACTGGCCGGACGGCTCGGACTTGCCACCCGTATCGGCCTGGAGGACACGCTGGTCCTGCCGGACGGGCAACCGGCCCGGTCGAACGCCCAGTTGGTGGCGGAGGGACTGGCTCAGTACAGGCGGTCCCGGCGCTGCTCGTGAGAACGTGGCCGCCCCGACGGAGCGCGTGACACTACCAGCCGCAAATCCGCTGGCTCCACCCCTTTCCCGTACGGACAGTTGGGGGCGATGAAACACACCTGAGGAATCCGAGGAGTCCCGATGTCGACGCTGCGCGTCACCGCCGAAGTGCTGACCATCCACGAGCATCCGAACGCCGACGCACTCGAACTGGCCCAGGTGGGTCTGTACCGAGCCGTCGTCGCCAAGGGCCAGTACCGCACCGGTGACACCGCCGTCTACATCCCCGAGCAGTCCGTTCTCCCGGCCGGACTGATCGAGGAGCTGGGGCTGACCGGACGGCTCGCGGGCAGCAAGTCCGACCGGGTCAAGGCGGTACGGCTGCGCGGCGAGCTGTCGCAGGGCATCGTCTGCCGGCCGAAGGCACTGGCGGACGTCGACCTCGCGCGGGCCGCGGCCGACGGCACCGACTTCGCGGAGGTGCTCGGCATCACCAAGTGGGTGCCGCCGATACCGCCCACCATGGACGGCGAGGTCGAGTCCGCGCCGGATCTGCTGCCGTGGGTCGACATCGAGAACATCCAGCGTTACCCGGACATCTTCGCGCCCGGCGAGCCCGTCGTGCTGACGGAGAAGCTGCACGGGTCGGCATGCCTGCTGACGTACGTCACGGACGAGGACCGGGTGCTTGTCTCGTCGAAGGGCTTCGGGGCCAAGTCGCTCGCGCTGAAGGAGGATCCGCGCAACCTCTACTGGCGGGCGGTGCACGGCCACGGCGTCCCGGAGGCTGCGGCCAGGCTGGCCGCACGGCTCGGCGCGCGCCGGGTGGGGATCTTCGGCGAGGTGTACGGGGCGGGCGTACAGGACCTGACGTACGGGGCCGACGGGCGGCGCGAGACGCTGGGGTATGCCGTGTTCGACGTGTCCGCCGACATCGACGGCGAGGTGCGGTGGCTGGACGCGGTGGAGCTGCTTGCCGGGGAACTGCCGTTGGTTCCGCGGCTGTACGAGGGGCCGTACGACATCTCGCGTGTGCTGGACGTCGCCGGCGGGCGCGAGACCGTGTCGGGGCGGGAGCTGCATCTGCGGGAGGGCGTGGTGATCCGACCCGTCGCCGAGCGGTACAGCCCGGTGACCGGGGGGAGGGCGATCGCGAAGGCGGTGAGCCCGGCTTACCTGACGCGGAAGGGCGGGACGGAGTACGAGTGAGCGTCGGCCGATGGGTGCCCGGGGCTGGGGCCGGCCGAGGGAGGTCGCGCAGCCCGGCGTCCCCCCAGCGGCACGACTGCCCGCAGGCTGCGCTCAGCGGTCGCCGCCCCGTTCCGCCATCAGCCGCGACCCCGACTGCCGCTCCCCGAAGATGTCGTCCGGGTTGGACAGGACGCAGGTCTCCAAGGACAGGCAGCCACAGCCGATGCAGTCCGTGAGGTGGTCGCGGAGCCGGCTCAGCTGGCGGATGCGCTCGTCGAGTTCGGAGCGCCAGGCCTCGGAGAGCCGGGCCCAGTCCTCGCGGGTCGGGGTCCGCTCCTCGGGGAGTTCGGCGAGCGCCTCACGGATGGTGGCCAGTGGGATGCCGACGCGCTGCGCGGCGCGTACGAAGGCGACCCGGCGCAGCGCGTCGCGCTGGTAGCGGCGCTGGTTGCCCGATGTGCGGCGGCTGCTGATCAGGCCCTTGGACTCGTAGAAGTGCAGGGCGGAGACGGCAGCACCGCTGCGGGCGGACAACTGGCCGACGGTCAGCTCGTGGATCTTCTCGGGGATCTTGGGCACCCCTCAGAGCCTACCCATCGCGTCATACGCCCGGTCCGTTGACACGGGTCCCGGAGCCGACCATGCTAAGCAGTTGCTTAGACATGGTGACTTCGTGATGCGAGAGGCCGGGAACATGGCAGAGCCGAGGACCTTCATGTCCGCCGACGAGCTGAAGGCGGCGGTGGGCGAGCAGCTGGGGTACAGCGACTGGCTGGAGATCGACCAGAAGCGGATCGATCTGTTCGCGGAGGCCACGGGCGACCACCAGTGGATCCATGTGGATCCGGAGAAGGCCGCCACGGGCCCCTTCGGCACGACCATCGCGCACGGCTACCTCACGCTGTCCCTGCTGCCGCTCTTCGGACCGCAGCTGATCAAGGTCGAGGGCGCCAAGATGGGCGTCAACTACGGGACGAACAAGGTCCGCTTCCCCGCCACGGTCCCGGTCGGTTCCCGGCTGCGCGCCACCGCGACGATCACCGGCGTCGAGGATGTGAAGGGCGGGGTGCAGGTGACCGTCGCCTTCACCGTGGAGCGCGAGGGCGGCGACAAGCCGGTGTGCGTCGCGGAGTCGGTGTCCCGGTACTACCTCTGAACGAGGTACGCCTCTCTGAACGAGGTACGCCTCTCTGGACGAGGTACGACCTCCGAGCCGGTAACGGCTCCGGGCGGGCCGGGGCTACTTGGCCCCGACCATCCGCAGCACGAGGTCGGCGTAGAGCGCGCCGACCTCGTCGGGCGTCCGGGGACCGTCGACGTTGAACCACCGGGCGACGTCGATGCAGAGCGAGAGCACGGCGAGGGTGGTGCCGTGCACGTCGAGCACGTCGAACTCGCCGGCTGCCACACCGTCCTCGACGATCGCCCGTACCTCGGCGTCGACCTGGCGGCGCAGCGCGAGGATCTCGGCGCGGGCGTCCGGGCCGAGCGCATCGAGTTCGTACTGCACGACGCGCGCCGTGGTGCGCCGCCCGGCGTGCCAGCGGACGAACGAGCTCACGGCGTCGGCGAGCCGTTCCTTCGCGGTGCCCTCACGCCGTCCCGCCGTGCGCAGGATGTCGAGCGCCTTGTCGTGGCCGATCCGGCTGATCCGGTGAAGCAGTTCTTCCTTGGTCTTGAAGTGGATGTAGAGCGCGGCCGGGCTCATACCCGCACGGCCCGCGATGTCGCGGGTCGTCGTGGCGTGGTAGCCGCGCTCGGCGAAGGCCTCGACGGCGGCGACCAGCAGCCGCCGGGCCGCGTCCGGAGTCACCTCGCCCCACGGATCCAACTCGCCGCCGGCCGTCTCCTCCGCCGTACTCATCGCTCGCCCCTTCCCATGTCAGGACGAACACCATACCTCCGAAGGTGAGCGAGCGCTTAGAGTGCCCGCTCAGAGGAGTGAGTCAGGCGTTCAGAGCTTCTCGAAGGGGTGGTACACCCTGCCCGCCGCCTCCTGCCGGTCCCGGATCACCTTGGCGAGGGTGAAGGCGGAGGTGACCAGGTACAGGACGGCGATGCCCAGGAATGCCCGTACCCAGGCGTCGGCGTTCAGCTTGAAGATGCCGATGGCGGTCGCAGCCATGGCCACGGAGAAGGACGCGACTGCCTGGCCGTAGAAGGCGGCCGTGCCCTGCTTGACCGGTGTGTCACTCATGCGGACAAGGATCGGGCGAGGTGGCGGCCGTCACATCCGCCGAAGTACTCAGGCACGTACTCAGAACGCCGAAACCCCCGTCAGCGCGCGCCCGATCAGCAGCTTCTGGATCTGGCTCGTGCCCTCGTAGAGGGTCATCACACGGGCGTCGCGCAGGAGTTTGCCCGCCGGGTACTCGTCGATGTAGCCGTAGCCGCCGAAGACCTGGAGGGCGTTGTTCGCGGCACGGACGGCGGCCTCGGAGGCGAAGAGCTTGGCCTTGGAGGACTCGACGGCAAAGGGCCTGCCGCGGTCGATCAGGTCGGCGACCCGCCAGGTCAGCAGCCGCGCCGCGTCGACGTCGACGGCGATGTCGCTGATGAGTTCCTGGACGAGCTGGTGGTGGGCGATGGTCCTGCCGAACTGCTCGCGCTCGGTGGCGTACCGCACGGCCGCGTCCAGCGCCGCCCTGGCTATGCCGACGCAGCCCGCTGCGACCGACATCCGCCCCTTGGCGAGCGCGGACATGGCGACGGAGAAACCCTTGCCCTCGGGCGCCAGCATCGCGGAGGCGGGCACGCGGACGTCCTCGAGGACCAGCTCGGCGGTGGCCTGGCCGCGCAGGCCGAGCTTGCCGTGGATCGTGCGGCGGGTCAGACCTGGGGTGTCGGTCGGCACGAGGAAGGCGGAGACGCCCTTGTGGCCGGGGGCGTCGGTGGAGCGGGCGAACAGCAGCACCACATCGGCCCAGGTGCCGTTCGTGATGAACATCTTGGTGCCGCTGATGACGTAGTCGCCGCCGTCGCGGACCGCCCGGGTGGAGAGGTTGCCGGCGTCCGATCCGGTGCCGGGTTCGGTGAGACCGAAGCAGCCGACGTACTCGCCGGAGGTGAGCCCCGGCAGCCACCGCCGCTTCTGCTCCTCGCTTCCCCAGGCTGCGATGCTCTTGGCGACGAGACCCAGCGAGACGGACACGATCCCGCGCACGGACGAGTCGCCGCGGCCCAGCTCCTCGGTCACCAGGCAGTACGCGAGATGGTCGCCGCCCGAGCCGCCGTACTCCTCGTCGATGGTGAGCCCGAGGAACCCGACCTCGCCCAGCTTCTTCACGACCGACCGGTCGACCTCCTCGGCCCGGTCCCAGGCCACGACGTGCGGGGCGATCTCCCGGCCCACGAAGTCCTCGGCCAGCTGCCGGACGGCGACTTGCTCCTCACCGAGCTCCAGGTTCACGACACGTCACCCCAAGGGAAGGTCCGGGAAGGCCCGGAAAGGTCTTTGAAAACCGCACATTTAAATTAGCACTGCTAGTTTCTCATCGCAGCCCTACTATGTGCGCCATGGCCCGACCGCGCAAGCCCCTGCTCAGCACCGACCGCATCGTCGCCACGGCACGGGCGCTGGTGGACGCGGAGGGCCTCGCCGCCGTCTCCACGCGCCGGCTCGCCGCGGAACTCGGGGTCAGCGGCCCCTCCCTCTACAACCACTTCCGCACGAAGGACCAGATCCTTGAGGCGGTGGCGGACTCGGTCAGCGCCCAGGTCGACCTGTCGATGTTCGAGGACGGCCGCAACTGGCGGACCGCACTGCACGACTGGGCGGTCTCCTACCGGGCCGCCCTGCGCGACCACCCGAACATCGTGCCGGTCCTGGCGCGCGGACCCGGCCGCCGCCCGGCCGCGCTGCGCCTCGCGGACGCCGTGTACGGCGCGATGGTCGACGCCGGCTGGCCGCCCGCGCAGGCCACCTCCATCGGCGCGCTGATGCGCTACTTCGTCATGGGTTCCGCGCTGGGCTCGTTCGCGGGCGGCTTCGTCGACGACGAGACGGCGTACGACCCGGCCGACTACCCCCACCTCGGCCAGGCCCACCTCCTCGCCGACCAGCAGGAGAAGATCGACGAGCGGGCCTTCGAGACCGGGCTGACGGCGCTGCTGGACGGGCTGGAGCAGCAGTACGAGGAAGTGAAGCGCTCCGCGTAGGACAGGCCCGGCATTCTTCGGCGGGCGCCGAAGTGTCCGTACCCCATGCTGGAGTGCATGACCACCAGGGATCCGGGCCGGGCGCGGCCGCGGGACGGCCAGGCGCCGGGACTCGCGGCACTCGCCGGGCTGATCGCGGACGAGACGCGCGCCGCCTGTCTGCTGGCGCTGCTCGACGGACGGGCATGGACCGCCGGTGAGCTGGCCCGGCACGCGGGGGTCGCGGCGTCGACGCTGAGCGAGCACCTGGGCAAGCTCGTCGCGGGCGGGCTGCTGGCCGAGGAGCGGCAGGGGCGGCACCGGTATGTGCGGCTGGCCGACGCGCAGGTCGCCCAGCTGGTCGAGGACCTGGCCGCGCAGGTCGCGCCGGCTGCCGGGGCCGGGCGTCCGCGCACACTGCGGGAGGCGAACGCCGGTTCCGCGATGGCCCGTGGCCGCACCTGTTACGACCACCTCGCCGGGCGGCTCGGCATCGCCGTCACCGACGCGCTCACGGCGTGGGGGCTGCTGCGTCAGGATGTCGGGTTCGCGCTCACCGACGCGGGTCTGAAGTGGTTCGACTCCGCAGGCATCGGCCTGGACCGCAGGGGGCGCCGTCCGCTCGCCCGCGCCTGCCTCGACTGGACCGAGCGCCGCCCCCATCTCGCGGGTGTCGCGGGCGCGGCTCTGTGCCGGCATGCCCTGGACGCGGGCTGGTGTGTGCGCATCGGCTCCGAGCGGGCCGTGAAGGTCACGCCGGCGGGCGAGCGCGCGCTGTCCGAGCTGCTGGGGATCGAGGCGGGGGCGCTGCGCTGACCCGGCCGCCCCCCGCCCGGTTGCCGTCTCGACGTCCGAAATACGCGAGCCTGCGCACCTCTCCCCTCCTACTGTCTGGAGCATGATGAACGCCTCCCCGTCCCGTCCGGCCCGTCACGCCGAGTGGTCGGCCGCGGCTGCCGCCGCGGTCACCGTGGTGCTGTGGGCCTCCGCCTTCGTCTCGATCCGCAGCGCGGGAGCCGTGTACTCGCCGGGCGCTCTGGCGCTGGGCCGGCTGCTCTCCGGGGCCCTGGTGCTCGGGATCGTCTGTCTCATAAGGCGGGAGGGGTGGCCGCCGCGCGCGGCCTGGCGCGGGATCGCGATATCGGGTGTGTTCTGGTTCGGCTTCTACAGCGTGGTCCTGAACTGGGGCGAGCAGCAGGTGGACGCCGGCACGGCGGCCCTGGTCGTGAACATCGGGCCCCTCCTGATCGCCCTGCTCGGTGCGCGGCTGCTCGGCGATCCGATGCCGCCACGGCTGCTGGCGGGCATGGCCGTCTCGTTCGCCGGTGCGGTGACCGTCGGGCTGTCGATGTCCGGTGAGGGCGGTTCCTCGGTGCTCGGGGTGGTGCTGTGCCTGCTCGCCGCGGTCGCGTACGCGGCCGGGGTCGTCGCACAGAAGCCCGCGCTGAACACGGCGAGCGCGCTCCAGGTGACGACATTCGGGTGTCTCGTCGGGGCCGCCCTGTGTCTGCCGTTCGCGGGGCAACTGGTCCACGAGGCGTCCCGTGCTCCGGTCTCGGCGACGCTCAACATGGTGTACCTGGGCGTCTTTCCGCTGGCGATGGCCTTCACGACCTGGGCGTACGCCCTGGCCCGTACGACCGCGAGCCGCATGGGCGCGACGACGTACGCCGTGCCCGCGCTGGTCGTCCTGATGTCCTGGCTGTTCCTCGGCGAGGTGCCGGGTCTGCTGACGCTCGGGGGCGGCGTGCTCTGCCTGGCGGGGGTGGCGGTGTCACGGTCGCGTGCCCGCCGGACCCCTGCTCAGCAACCGCACACCACACCCGAGCAGGTGTCGGCGACGGAGCCCTAGAACACCACCAGCGCCCGGCCGCCCTTCCCCGCCAGCATGTTCTCGAACGCCCCCGGGATCCCCTCCAGCGCGATGCGTTCCGTCACCAGGGCGCCCAGGTCAAGGCGGCCGGTCCGGACATGCTCGGCCAGGACCGGAAGGTCCTCGGCCGGGTTCGAGTTGCCGTAGACGCAGCCCGACAGCGTGCGGCCCCAGTGGAAGATCTCCAGGGCGTTGAAGGTGACCTCCTGGTCCTTGCCTCCGATGCCGACGACGGTCGTACGGCCGCCACGGCGCGTGGAGTCCCAGGCCGCGCGGATGGTGACCGCCCGGCCCACACACTCCACCGCCACATCGACACCCTGTTTGTCCGTCAGGCCGCGGATCTCGCGCGGCGTGGTGTCGGAGGCGAGGACGAAGTCCGTGGCACCCGCCCGACGGGCCAGTTCCTCCTTCTCGGGGGACACGTCCACCGCGATGATCCGTTCCGCGCCCGCGATCCGTGCCGACTGGAGCGTCGCGAGGCCCACTCCGCCGACACCGAAGACCGCGACGGTCTCCCCCGGCCGCACCTTCGCCGAGTGGTGAACGGCCCCGTACCCGGTGAGGACGGCACACCCCAGCAGGGCGGCGTCGGTCAGTGGCACGCCGTCCGGCAGCGGCAGCACACAGGACGCCGCCACCACCGTCTCCTCGGCGAACGCTGCCACGTTCAGACCGGGATGGAGATCCGTGCCGTCCTCGGCGCGGCGGGCGTAGACGTCACCGGCGCCGGTCAGCGCGTTCGCGCACAGCCACACCTCCCCCAGCGCGCAGGCGTGGCAACTCCCGCATGAGGGGGCCCAGTTCAGGACGACGGAGGCACCCGGCCCGACATGGGTGACGCCCTCCCCCACGGACACCACCGTCCCCGCTCCCTCGTGGCCGAGGACCGCGGGCACCGGCACCCGCATGGTGCCGTTGGACAGGGACAGATCGGAGTGGCAGACCCCGGCGGCGGCCAGCCGGATGCGGACCTGGCCGGGACCCGGCTCCGGAAGCTCGATGCCGGTGATCTCCAGCGGGGCACCGACGGCAGGCAGTACGGCGGCACGGACCATTTCGCTCAACGCTCCTGGAACTGCAGGGACTTGGTCTGGAGGTACTCGGCGAGCCCGTGCGCGCCCAGCTCGCGGCCCACGCCCGACTGTTTGTAGCCGCCGAAGGGTGCCAGCGGATTGAAGCGTCCGCCGTTGATGTCGACCTGCCCGGTCTCCAGCCTGCGCGCGAACGCGACCGCCTCCGTGTCGTCGCCCGCCCAGACGGCGCCGGCGAGCCCGTACACCGTGCCGTTCGCGATCCGCAGGGCGTCCTCCTCGTCCTCGTAGGGGAGGATCGAGAGCACCGGACCGAAGATCTCCTCCTGGGCGATCGTCATCTGTGGGGTCACGTCGGCGAAGACGGTGGGCTGTACGAAGTAGCCGCGCTCGTAGGGGGATTCCGGACCGCCCGCGACGAGCCGTGCTCCCTCGGCGACGCCCTTGTCGATATAACTCCGCACCCGCGCCTGCTGCTTGGCGCTCACCAACGGGCCGATACGGTCGCCGTACTTCGCCGCGGCCGCCGCGGCGAGCTCCACCGCCTCGTCGTACTGGTCCCGGTGCACCAGCATGCGTGTCCACGCACTGCATGTCTGGCCGGAGTTGGACATCACGTTGGCGACGCCGACGTTGACCGCCTTGGCGAGGTCCGCGCTCGGCAGGATGACGTTCGCGGACTTGCCGCCCAGTTCCAGGGCGACCTTCTTGACGGCCGCTCCCGCCGTGGCGCCGATCTGCCTGCCCACTGCCGTGGATCCGGTGAAGGAGACCAGGTCGATGCCCTCGTGCTCGGCGAGCGCCTGGCCCGCGACCGGGCCGAGGCCGGTGACGAGGTTGAACACCCCGGCCGGCACGCCGGCCGAGTTCACCGCCTCCGCGAAGAGCTGCGCGGTCAGCGGGGTGTCCTCGGCGGGCTTGAGGACGACGGTGCAGCCCGCCGCCAGGGCCGGGGCGACCTTGGCGACGATCTGGTGGAGGGGGTAGTTCCAGGGGGTGATGGCGCCCACGACCCCCACCGGCTCCTGGTGGACGATGGAGTTGCCGACCTTCTCCTCGAAGGCGTGCGTGGCGGCCAGTTCGGCGTACGAGCCCGCGACCAGGATCGGCAGGCCCACCTGGACGCTCTGTGAGAACGGCAGCGGCGAGCCCAGCTCGGCGGTGACGGTCTCGGCGATCTCGTCCTTGCGGGCGACGAGTGCGTCCCGCAGGGCGGTGAGCCGGGCGGCGCGTTCGGCAGGGAGGGTGGCGGCCCAGGCCGGGAGGGCGGCGCGGGCGGCCCGTACGGCGGCGTCGACGTCCTCGGCGGTACCCGCCGGGACCCGGCCGATGACCTGCTCGTCGACCGGGTTCACGACCTCGATGGTGTCCGCGCCGACGGCGGGGCGCCAGGCGCCGTCGATATACATGCCGTCATGTGCCTTCATCGTCATCCTCCGGGGCCGGGCAGCGTCATTCGCTCCGAACTGGCGATCGGCACCAAACTAGCGACGTTAGTTTTCCCGCGCCAGGGGACTCCACGGCCCGGCGCTTCCTTCACTCCTCCAGATCGGGCTGGTGCGCCGGCGCCGGGCAGACGCGCTGGCCGTGCTGGTCGAAGACGAAGAGGTGGGCGAGGTCGACCAGAAGCGGGACCTGCATGCCATGACGCAGCTGGATGTCGGGAGTGGTACGAACGACGAGGTCGCCGGGGAGGCGGCCCGTCTCCGGCGCCGGGTCGACGGGGTCGGGGTCCGCGTCCGCCAGGTGGTCGAGCACCACGACGGGCCCGGCCCGCAGGGGGCCCGTGCGTTCCCGCAGCCGGTCCAGCAAAGTGCCCTCGCGGCGGCGGCGCCGGACGGGACGGGACGGGCGGGACGCCTCCAGCTGCGGTACGACCGCGGGTCGTGAACCCGTGTTGAAGTGAACCAGGACCTCGTGCCCCTGGAACTCGACATGCTCGACGAGCCCGGTGATCGGCACCTCCCGGGACCGCGCCGCGGAGGGCGGGGCGATGCGCACCGCCTCCGAGCGCAGCCCGACGATCACCTCGCGGCCCTGCTGCACCCGCAGCAACTGGTGGTCCGTGCTCAGGGGTTCGGGCAGCCGCAGACACTGGCGGCCCAGGCTGATCGACATCGCCCCGTCGAGCGGGGCGCGGACGAGTCCGCGCAGCAGATTGATGCGGGGTGTGCCGATGAAGGCGGCGACGAAGACGTTCTCCGGCAGTCCGTACACCGCGCGCGGGCTGCCGAGCTGCTGCAGGACCCCACCGCGGAGCACGGCGACACGGTCGCCGAGCGACATCGCCTCGGCCTGGTCATGGGTGACATACACCGTGGTGACGCCCAGCTCTCTGGTGAGGGCGGAGATCTCGGCGCGCAGGTGGTTGCGGAGTTTGGCGTCGAGGTTCGAGAGCGGCTCGTCCATCAGGAATGCGGAGGGGTGCCGGGCGATCGCGCGGCCCATGGCGACGCGCTGTCGTTCCCCGCCGGAGAGCTGGCCCGGAAAGCGGCCCAGCAGGTCCTCGATGCCGAGCATGCGGGCTGTCGCGTCCACGCGGGGCCGCGGGTCCGCACCGGGGTTCTCGATACGCAGCGGGAAGCCGATGTTGTCGCGGCTGGTCATGTTCGGGTAGAGGGCGAAGTTCTGGAACACCATCGCGATGTTCCTTGCGGAGGGCACCAGATCGTTGGCGTACTCGCCGTCGAGCCGGATCTCGCCCTCGGTCACCTCCTCCAGCCCGGCGATCATCCTGAGGACGGTGGACTTGCCGCAGCCGGAGGGGCCGAGCAGGACGAGGAACTCGCCGGGGCGGATGTCCAGCGACAGTCGCTCCACCACGCGAACGCCACGCGTGTACGACTTGCTGACCTGGTGCAGGGAGATGGCGCGCGTCATGGCTGCCCCCCGGGGGCTCACAGGAACCGCAGGTGCTCCGCGATCGGGTGTCCCGTACGGGTCGTACGGGACGGTGGGTCACGGAAGTTAACGGACAGCACGCGCTTGAGGGAAGACGCGCGACACGATGCGAATTCCGGTCTCGCCCGGTGAGAAAGCAGAGGCTCTTTCACTTATTGCTTCGGTGCCGCACTTCGCTGCCGTATGTGACCACGGGATGCCGTCGCGGAGGGCACCCCTGCCCCGGCCGGAGGCGCGGGCGGGGCAGTGCCGCCCCTGACGAGAGCAACAGCAGCGCGCCGAGCATGACGAACGGCGCGGCCACGCCCGCGACTCCGGCCACCATACCCGCAGCGGCCGGCGCGGCGACCTGCCCGAGGCGGTTGCCGGTCAGCCGCAGGGCGAGGGCGGTCGAGCGGGCGTCGTCGGGCGCGGCCTGTACGACGGTCGTCATGGACAGCGGCTGCCCGACGCCCAGGCAGAACCCGAGCACGGTGAGCATCGCGCCGAGCGCCCACACCGGCACCGGCAGCGCGATCCCGGCGCACAGCACCGCCGCCGTCAGACACGTCAGGGTGAGCAGCGTGGCCCGGCCGAGCAGCCTGAGCAGCGGGGTCAGGACGAGGCGGCAGGCGATGGTGGCCGCGGCACGCAGGCTCAGCAGCACTCCGACGACCGACGGGGCGATGCCTCGGTGGTCGCCGACGACGGGCAGATACGCGGTGAGGATGTCCGTCGCGGACAGCACGGCGAGGCTGATGAAGATGCCGGCCGGTACGCCCCGGCTGCGCAGGATGCGGTGCACGGGCAGGCGGTCGCCCCGCACCGTACGGGACATGGCTCCCGTACCGCGTTCGATGCGCCACAGCGATGTGCACGCGACCGCGGCGCCCGCGCCCGCCACCCCGAGGGCGAGCGCGCTGGTGCCCGCCCGGTCGGGGCCGTGGATCAGAAGGCCCGCGGCGATCGGGCCGACCAGCTGGCCGAGCGAGGCGCCGATGGTGAAGTGCCCGAAGTTGCGGTCCTGCTCATGGGGCTCGGACTGGCGGGCGACGATCGACTGGGCGCCGATGACGAAGCACAGATGACCGAGGCCCATCACCCCGCTCCATGCCGCCATCGCCGCAAGGGAGCCCGCGACGCCGCTGAGCGCGCAGCCGCCGGAAATGAGGACCACACCGGTCAGCAGCAGGGGCATGCACCGGCCGTGGTCCGTGCGGCGTCCCAGGGGCACTGCGGCGAACAGGGGAAGCAGCGCGTACACACCCGCGATCACACCGACCGCGCGTTCGTCCGCGCCAAGGGCAAGGGCCCGGTACGAGACGGCGGGCCGGGCCATCGACACCGCCCCCTGCGCGAAGCCGAAGGCGATGACGAGGCGGAGCAGCCAGCCGCGGTTCCCACCGGGCCCCATGAGAACGTCCCCCATCGAGTGATCAGACGATGCCGAACAGGATTCCTGCCCCGAGTACCACCAAGGATGTCAGCGCGGCCCACTTCAGTACGAACCGAGTGTGGTCGCCGAACTCGACCTTGACCATGCCGACGAGGACGTACAGAAGCAATATTCCAGGTCAACGCGGTGTGGAGGGCAACGGCGCGAGATCGACGGGTATGCCGTTGAGTACCGCGTTGCCCGACAGGGGGTCGAGCAGGCTGCCGTCGAGGAGCTGGTTGACGTTGACGCCGGGGTCCAGCGCGGCATGGCTCATCCGGGTGCCGGGCCGGTCGTGGCCCCAGCCGTGCGGCAGGCTGACGACCCCGCGCCGGATGCCGTCGGTGACCTCGACGGGTGCGGTGACCGCTCCCCCGGCGCCCTTGACGCGCACCGCCTCGCCGTCGGCGAGGCCGAGCCGTTCGGCGTCGTCCGGGTGGATGTGCAGAGTGCAGCGGTTGGAGCCGCCGGTGAGGGCGGGCACGTTGTGCAGCCAGCTGTTGTTGGACCGCAGATGGCGCCGTCCGACGAGCACGAGCCCCTCGGCGCGCTCGCTCAGGGCCTGCCGCAGGCGCGGCAGATCGTCCGCGATCGGGCCCGG
Source organism: Streptomyces sp. NPDC001634 (assembly GCF_040298185.1). Classification (NCBI taxonomy): domain Bacteria; kingdom Bacillati; phylum Actinomycetota; class Actinomycetes; order Kitasatosporales; family Streptomycetaceae; genus Streptomyces; species Streptomyces sp. NPDC001634. Next base: position 43,020 of record NZ_JBEOZU010000031.1, read on the forward strand.
CAGCATTTCGACCTTGCCGCTGCGGGTCTTCAGCGGCCGAGGCAGGCGGGGCTCGAGCGGCCCGAGGTCGATACCGTGCGGATGGGCGAGCAGCTTCTCCAGGGTGAGCCCGTCGGGCCGGGCGCCGAACCCGTCGCCGTACGGGCCGAGGCGCAGCATCATGTCGAGCCGTCGCTCGGGGCCGCTCTCGCCGGTGAGTTGCCCGGCCAGTTCTCGCGGATCCCGTCCGTGGACCGGCGAGTGTGCCTCGGTGACCGCCTTGCCGAGGGTCTGGTCGATGACGAGGGCGTCGACGGCGGCCGGGTCGGCCCCGTGCATACCGGTCGCGGCAAGGACCAGCCTCGCCAGGATCTCGGTCTCCGCCATTCGGCCCGGCTCCAGGGGGACGGCGGCGCGGGTGTAGCGGACCTGGTTGCGTACGGCGAGGGTGTTGAAGGCGAAGTCGAAGTGCGGCGCCTGCGAGGGCGGGGGCGGCGGCAGCACAACGTGCGCGTGGCGCGAGGTCTCGTTGAGGTACGGGTCGACGCTGACCATGAAGTCGAGCGAGCCGAGCGCCTTGTCGAGACGGTCGCCGTCGGGCGCGGAGAGCACGGGGTTGGCGGCGACGGCGATGACGGCGCGGATGGGGCTGCCCTCGTCGGTGGCGGTGTCGATCTCCTCCGCGAGGGCGGAGATCGGCAGCTCGCCCTTGGCCTCGGGGTGCCGGCGCACCCGCGACTGCCAGCGCCCGAGTGCGAAGCCGCGGCCGGGGCCGGCGGGCCGGGGCGTCTTGTCGGTGGCCGACTGCGGGAAGAGGGCGCCACCGGGCCGGTCGAGATTGCCGGTGAGGACGTTGAGCACGTCCACGAGCCAGCTGGCCAGGGTGCCGTGCGGCACGGTGCAGCTGCCGATGCGTCCGTAGACGGCGGCGGTGGGCGCGGCCGCCAGCTCGCGGGCGAGGGCCCGGATGGTGCCGGCGTCGACGTCGCACGCCCCGGCAGCGGCCTCGGGCGTGAAGTCCCGTACGGCGGCGGCCACTTCCTCGACCCCTTGCACATGCGGGGCGAGGTCGCCCAGGTCCACGAGGTCTTCCTGGAAGAGGACGTACGCCATCGCCGCGAGCAGCAGCGCGTCGGTGCCGGGGCGTACGGCGACGTGCCGGTCGGCGAGGCGGGCGGTGCGGGTGCGGCGCGGATCGATCACGGTGAGGGTGCCGCCGCGGGCCTTGAGGGCCTTGAGCTTGCCGGGGAAGTCGGGGGCGGTGCACAGACTCCCGTTGGACTCCAGGGGGTTGGCGCCGATGAGCAGCAGATGGTCCGTGCGGTCGAGATCGGGGACCGGGATGGCATTGGCGTCCCCGAAAAGGAGCCCGCTGGAGACGTGCTTGGGCATCTGGTCCAGCGTGGAGGCCGTGAAGACGCTGTGGGTGCGCAGACCGGCGAGCAGGACGGGCGGGTAGAGGGCGCCGGCCATGGTGTGCACGTTGGGGTTGCCGAGGACGACGCCGACGGCATGCGGCCCGTGCCGCTCGACGACCGGCCGCAGCCCCGCGGCGACGGCGTCGAACGCCTCCTCCCAGGTGGCCTCGCGCAGTTCCCCGTCCCGGCGCACGAGGGGCGTGCGCAGCCGGTCGGGATCGGAGTCGGCGGCCCCGAAGGAGGCGCCCTTGGGGCAGATGAACCCCTTGCTGAACACATCGTCCCGGTCCCCTCGGGCGCCGGTGACACGAGAGCCCTCAACGGTGAGCGTCAGCCCGCAGGTGGCCTCACAGAGGGGGCAGATACGCAGGGCGGTGCGGGACACGGGTCCTCCCGGAGGGATGGCGGAAGCGGTGACGCACGAACGGGGCCGAGCATACCGACCGGTATGGACGGAGGGGAGGGGTGGCCCGGTATGCGTCGCAAATCCGCGAAAGGCCCGGACCGCCCGGTCGCTCCTCCACCACCGCCCGCCCGGTCGCACCTCCGCCACCGCCCGCCCGGTCCGGCCTAGTCCAACACCCGCCCCAGATAGGCCCGAAGAAGCTCCCGCATCTCCCCGATGATCTTCTCGTCGCCCTCCGGGGCCACCCGGAACGCCAGATGGACCAGGGTGTCCGCCGTTTCCACCGCTATCAGGAACGTACGGCGCAGATCGTCGTCCGGTTCGCGGTCGAGGTACGCCGACAGCAGGTCCGTCAGGCGGTCGGCGACCCGGTGGTTGGGTTCGGCATAGCGGGCGCCGACCGGTATCTGGTTGCCGAAGTCGACGAGGGAGAAGCCGGGTGCCGTGCGCTTCATGTCCAGGTACTCGTCGAGTACCACGTCCATGGCCGCACGCCAGCCGCCCTCACCGCCCGCGCCCGCGAGGCGGCGGGTGACGCGCTCGGTGTAGCGCTCCAGGTTGCGTTCGGCCAGGGCGTCGGCCATCGCCCGCTTGTTGCCGAAGAAACGGTAGACGGAACCGATGGGCACACCCGCGCGCAGGGCCACGGCCCGGGTGCTCAGGGCGTCGTAGCCGACCTCGTCGAGAAGGTCGGCGCATGCGTCGAGGATCCTGGTCAGTCGTTCCGCGCTACGGCGTTGGACGGGGGCGCGGCGCAGCGATGTCGCTTGGGGCACGGGCTTCATAATGCCTCTCCGCCGGGGGGCCGGTGAACCTCGCCCGTCTGTACGAAAATCGGTGGCCCGGGCACTCATCGCCCCGACGGAGGTCAGCCTGTCGCCCCGGGGCTCACCGTCGCTTCCGCCCCCGACGCCGTGATGTCCGCGGTGCTCTCGACCGGCTTGCCGTGCACCGCCCACACGGTCTGGTCGTCCGCGTACAGCCGGGCCGTGACATGGTGCGTGCCGCGGGGCACCAGGCTGCCCGGCAGGTGGTAGTCGGTGGTGCGCAGCCGGGTGAGGGAGCGGCCGTCCAGGAAAAGCCGGGCGACACCGCGGCCGGCCACGGCGACCGGACGCACACCGGCGGGCGAGAAGCGGAAGTGGCGGACGGTCAGCCGCACGTCCCAGCTGTCGCCGGAGTCCGGCTGGACCTCGACCGCCACCTGGGGCGCGCCCTTCTTGTCGACTTCACGGTAGTGCCGCCCTTCCTCGTCCGTGCCGTCCAGCACCTTGCCCACCGGCGAGGCCGACACCTCACCCTTCCGCTCGTGCGCGTCGCCTGAGCCGCAGCCCGCCGAGCCGCCGAGCAGGGCACCCACCGCGAGCGCGGCGAGCAGTCCGCGCTTCCACGACATGCCGGCGAGCGTATTGCACCCTTCGTGCGGCCGAATCCCCCTGAAGGCTGGTTCTCGCGTCCTCCCGAGGTCGCGGCCGCTCTCCCCCTTGCGCGCTACCCACTCCCCTTGCGCGCCACCTCTCCCCCTTGCGCACCCGACCCCTGAATCCTACGGTGATACATAGGAATCAGTTACTAGGGAGCGGTGATGAGCGGGGACGCGAGGAAGACCGCGGAGGGGCTGTCCTATCTCTCCGGTTTCGGCAATGAGCACGTCTCGGAGGCGGTCCCGGGCGCGCTCCCCGAGGGCCGCAACTCGCCGCAGCGAGCACCGCTCGGGCTGTACGCGGAGCAGCTGAGCGGCGCGGCGTTCACCGAGCCGAGGGCGCACAACCGCAGGTCGTGGCTGTACCGCATCCGTCCGTCGGCCGCCCACCCGGCGTTCACGCGCTCGGACAACGGGGCGATCCGCTCGGCGCCGTTCACGGAGTCGGTGCCCGACCCCAACCGGCTGCGCTGGAACCCGCTGCCCGAGCCGACACCGGGGACGGACTTCCTCGCGGGCCTGTGGACCCTCGGCGGCAACGGCGACACCACCCAGCGCACCGGCATGGCCGTGCACCTCTACCACGCCAACGCCTCCATGGACCGCGTCTTCAGCGACGCCGACGGCGAGCTGCTGATCGTCCCGGAGAGCGGCGGACTGCTCCTGCACACCGAGTTCGGGCTGCTGCATCTGGAGCCGGGTTTTGTGGCGTTGATTCCTCGTGGGGTCCGCTTCCGTGTGGACCTCCTGGATGACTCTGCGCGCGGCTATGTGTGCGAGAACTACGGTGCCCCCTTCCGCCTCCCCGACCTCGGCCCGATCGGCGCCAACGGGCTCGCCAACGCCCGCGACTTCCGGGCGCCCGTCGCCGCGTACGAGGACATCGAGGGCCCGGTCGAGGTGGTGAACAAGTTCTGTGGCAACCTCTGGACGGCCATGTACGACCACTCGCCGCTCGACGTCGTCGCCTGGCACGGCAACCATGTGCCGTACATCTATGACCTGCGCCGGTTCAATGTGATCGGCACCATCAGCTACGACCACCCGGATCCGTCGATCTTCACGGTGCTGACCTCGCCGAGCGACACCCCCGGACTGGCGGGCGTCGACTTCGTCGTCTTCGCGCCGCGCTGGCTGGTGGGCGAGGACACGTTCCGGCCGCCGTACTTCCACCGGAATGTGATGAGCGAGTACATGGGCCTCATCGAGGGCGCGTACGACGCCAAGACCGCCGGTCCAGGGGGCTTCGTGCCGGGCGGCGGCTCGCTGCACAACATGATGTCGGCGCACGGTCCGGACCGGGAGACGTTCGAGAGGGCCAGCGCCGCCGAGCTCAAGCCCCAGAAGATCGACGACGGACTGGCGTTCATGTTCGAGACCCGGTGGCCGGTGACCCTCACTCCGCACGCGGCACGGGCCGACCATCTGCAACACGCATACGACGGTGTGTGGCAGGGCCTCGAACGCCACTTCCGCTCGCTTTGACGGGGCCGTTCGCCTCCGGGGCGCTCCAGCCCCTACGGCTCACTCATTGCACTGAGCGCCCCCGACCGGTACGGATAGCCCGGTGAACTCCTTCGCCCCCGACTCCATCGTCCTGAACCGCAAACTGCCGCTCTGGTACCAGGTGTCACAGTCATTGCGCGCCTCGATACTGGGCCGCTCGCCCCAGGACCCGCTGCGCCTGCCCACCGAGGAGCAGCTGGCGGGGCACTACGGGGTGAGCGTGCTGACCATGCGGCAGGCGCTGAAAGAGCTGGAGGACGAGGGGCTGATCACACGCCACCGCCGGCGCGGCACGTTCATCGAGCCCAGTGCGCAAAGGGGCGCCCCGGTGCGGCTGCTGGGCTCGGTGGACGCGATCGTGGCCCAGCAGTCCGGAATGAGGACCGAACTGCTGGACCACGGCAGGGCGCCGGTGCCCGCCGAACTCGCCGAGCACTTCCCGGATCTCGCCGAGGTCGCGACGTACCACCGGCTGCGCAGCGACGAGAAGACGGGCGAGCCGACCAACCACGCCCGCAACTACGTCCGCCCCGAGCTGGCCGAGCGCATCGACCCGGACGACCTGGTCCGCTGGCCGATGACCAAGGTGCTGAGGGACGTCGTGTGCGCGGACATCAGCCGCATCACGGACACCGTGGAGGCCCGGCTCGCGGACCCGGAGACGGCACGGCTACTGCACGTCCCGCTGCTCAGTCCGATCCTGCACTACACCGGCGTCACATACGACACCCATGGACGGCCCCTGGACGTGGCGGTGATCCACTACCGCGGGGACCGCTTCTCGTTCACGGTCACGCTCGAGGCCACCTGACCACGTCGTACCATGCCCAGCGTGACGCACGACGACACTCCGCTGCTCGCGGACCTCATGCCGTGGTCCGTCGCACCCCTGCGGCCGGGCCGCACCTGGCCGTCCGCACCCGACGCGGCCTCGCTGAAGGCACGCTGGGACGCCCTCATGAAGGCCGAAGGCCCGGACCGGGAGGCGCTGTTCGAGCCGACACGCTCGCGCACGCTGCACTCCGCGGTGGGGCAGCTGCCGGGCCGGTCGAGCGGCACGGAGAAGCTGATCCGCGCCGCGGGCCCCTGCCCGGAGCCCGTACGCGTGCTGCAGGGGCCGTTCGACGAGCAGTGGCTGATCCCCGACCACCGCCTGATCGACGTGGCTCGCCCGGAGTTGTGGCGGGTCGCGGACGAGCACCAGATCTTCGCCGTGGAGTCGGCCGCCGCGCCCGACTCCCCCGGCCCCCTCCTGCTCGCGACGTCCCTGCTGCCCATGCTGCGCCCGGGCCGCATCCGCCCGCTGTACCGCCGGCCCGGCGGCAAGGAACCCAATCTGGCACCCGGCCTGTTGGAGTACCTCGGCTCCCGTCTGGGCCTGTCGCTCGCGCCCGTGGACATCCTCGCCTGGAGTGTGGCGACGGCGCGCCCCGGCCCCGACGGGCTCCTGGTGCCGCTCACCGCCGACTCCGGACTCTGGTCGCGCGGCGTCGAGTTGGGCCACCGCATGCTCTGGCTGATGCGCCGCGACGGCGAACGCCCCAAACTCCCCGGCGGTCGCCGCCCCTACGTCCGGGCCCCGCTGCCGTCCAGGCCGGGGACCCTGCACTACGACCGCGACGAGGAGACCCTGCACCTCGACGAGGGCCGCATCTCTCCCGTACCACCACAGGCCTGGGACTTCGAGGTGGCCGGGGCACGGGTCCTGGAGCAGTGGTTCGCGGTGCGAACGGAGGGGACGGAGCCGGGCACCCTGGCGGCCATCCGGCCGGGCACCTGGCCGCAGGCCTGGACCTCCGAGCTCCTGGAACTCATCACGATCCTCGCGCTGCTCGCGGAACTGCGGCCGCAGCAGGACGAATGGGAGGTGACGGACCGGATCACGACGGCCGGGCTGCGCAAGGCGGGCGTCCTGCCGGTGCCTGCGGCGGCCCGCAGGCCCGCATCCGTCCTCGACCATCATGAAGAGGGACCGGAAGGCCAGTTCGCGCTGATCTAGCCCTTGGGCTCGAAGGCGTCCAGCACACGTTCCACGATCTGCTGGAACACCGCGAGCAGGTCGATCGGTCCGGACGCCTGCGTCAGGGCGGCAGCCAGGCGCGGGTAGGAACCGGTCGCGAGCTGTCCGCTGAGGTAGGCCATGCGGACCCCCTGCTCCTGCTCGGCCGACCACGGCAGGGCGCGGGCCCGCTCGGCGGTGATCAGCTCATTGGAGACGGCCGTCGTCACCACGCCGTTCACCATCGAGATGAGTTCCAGCTTGGTGCCGGCGGGCGCCTTCAGCGGGTCCAGGCAGGCCATGCAGTGCTCGAGATAGCGCAGCGCGTTGGGGCTGAAGCCGTAGTGACTGGAGATCATGCGCGGCAGCCAGGGGTGGCGGTGCATGAGGTCGCGGGTCTGGTGAGCCACCCGCAGCATGTCCGCGCGCCAGTCCCCCGACGGCTCCCACAGCTCGTGCTCGCCGCCGACGGTGTCCATCATCAGCTCGTACAGGTCCTCCTTGCGGGGGACGTAGTTGTACAGCGACATCGTGCCGCAGCCCAGTTCGGCCGCCACGCGCCGCATCGACACCGCGTCCAGTCCCTCGGCGTCCGCGATGCGCACCGCGGCGGCCGCGATGTCGGCGCGGGTGTACGCCGGCCTCGGCCCTCGGCCCGTGCGCTCGGGGCGCGCCCAGATCACATGGGGTTCGGCCGCTCGGCCCGCCATCCGTCATCACCTCGCCCACCATCGTAGTTACGTACGGCGTACGTAGTGCGCTATGGTCGATCCATGACTACTACGTACGCTGTACTTAGTGAGGGGCTCGAGAAGCGGTTCGGTGGTGTGCACGCCCTGCGCGGGCTGGACCTCGCGGTCGCGCAGGGCACGGTCTGCGGGCTCCTCGGTCCGAACGGGGCGGGCAAGACCACGGCGGTGCGCCTGCTGACCACGCTGCTGCGCCCGGACGCGGGTTCGGCGCGGGTGGCGGGGCATGACCTCGTGCGGGAGCCCGCTGCGGTACGCCGCAGGATCGGGGTGACCGGACAGGACACATCGGTCGACGGGGACCTCACCGGGCGGCAGAACCTCCGGCTGTTCGCCCGGCTGCACCGGGTCCGGGATGCCGCTGCGCGCGCCGACGAACTGCTGGAGCGGTTCGGACTGGCGGAGGCGGCCGACCGGCCCGCGTCCGCCTACTCGGGCGGGATGCGCCGGCGGCTGGACCTGGCGGCGAGCCTTGTGCGCCGGCCCGACGTGCTCTTCCTGGACGAGCCCACCACGGGCCTCGACCCGGCCAGCCGGAACGGGATCTGGGACACGGTGCGCGGCCTCACCGAAGAGGGCACCACGGTCGTGCTCACCACGCAGTACCTGGAGGAGGCCGACCAGCTCGCTGACACGATCGCCCTGGTGGACCGCGGTCGGGTGGCGCACACGGGCTCGCCGCCCGAGCTCAAGGCGCTCATCGGGGCGTACGCGGAGGTCGTCGTCACGGATGCGGACGTCATGGTGAAGGCGGCGGGCGTCCTCGACCGGCTCACCGGCGCCGAACCGTCGCTCGACCGCGACCGCAACGCCGTGGGCGCCGTCACCCGCGACCCGACCCTCACCCTGCCGCGCCTGGTGCGCGAACTCGACGCGGCGGGCGTGCCGTTGCTCGACGCGAGCATCAGCCCGCCGACCCTGGACGACGTCTTCCTCCGCCTCACGGGCAGCAAGGAGCTGGTGGCATGAGCACGTTGGCGTACGACGGCACGGCGATGCTGGGGCGGCAGCTCAAACGGATCCGCAACAACCCCGGTCTGGTGGTCCTGACCCAGACCATGCCGATCACCATGCTGCTGTTCTTCGGGTACGTCTTCGGCAGCGCGGTCGCGATGCCCGGCGAGCAGTACCGCTCCTTCCTCGTCCCCGGGCTGCTGGCGGCCACGGCCGCGGGCGGGCTGACCACCGGGATGCTCCAGGCCTCCCAGGACGCGCACCGGGGCGTGATGGACCGCCTGCGGACGCTGCCGGTGAGCCGGGCGGCCGTACCGCTCGGGCAGGCGATGGCCGACCTCGTCGTCTCGGCCGCCGGGACGGTGCCGCTGCTGCTGGTCGGACTGGCGGTGGGCTGGCGCATCGAGGGGTCCGCGGCACAGGCGGCGGGCGCGCTCGCCCTGTTGCTGCTGTTCCGGTTCGCCTGTACCTGGGCCGGGATCCTCCTCGGGATGCTGCCCCGCAATGAGGAGGCGGCCGGACAGCTGGCCGGCACGACCTTCGTGCTGCCGCTGCTGTCCAGCGCGTACATCCCCGCCGACGGCATGCCCGGCTGGCTGCGCACCCTCGTCGAGTGGAACCCGATCAGCGCGGTGACCACGGCCCTGCGGGACCTCTTCGGCAACGCCCCCGTCCCGCGGGATGCCGCCTGGCCGGTGGCCCACCCGGTCGCCGGGTCGCTGGCCTGGTGCCTGGTGCTGATCGTGGTGTTCGCACCGTCGGCCGTCCGCCGGTACGCGCGTCCCCGGTGACGACCTGCTGACAAGGCCCTCTGCCGCAGGTCATGATCCAGCCATGGATCGTCTGTCCCCGCCCCCGGAGGGCCTGCCCCTGCCCCTGGAGGGCATCACCGTCGTCGCCGTCGAACAGGCCGTCGCCGCGCCCTTCGCGACCCGGCAGCTCGCCGATCTGGGCGCCCGCGTGATCAAGGTCGAGCGGGTCGACGGCGGCGATTTCGCCCGTGGCTATGACACCGCCGCCCGCGGTCTGGCCTCGCACTTCGTGTGGTGCAACCGCGGCAAGGAGTCGATCGCCCTGGATCTGAAGGATCCGCGGGGCCTGGACGTCGTACGGCGGCTGATCGCGGACGCGGACGTGTTCGTGCAAAACCTGGCCCAGGGGGCCGCGGCCCGGCTCGGCCTGGACGCCGCCACCCTGTGCGCGGCGCACCCCCGGCTGGTCGCCGTGGACATCTCGGGCTACGGCGCGTCGGGCCCGTACGCGGACAAGCGGGCGTACGACATGCTCGTGCAGTGCGAGGCGGGGCTGGTGTCGGTGACCGGGACGCCGGAGCAGCCGGTCAAGGCGGGCATCCCGGCGGCCGACATCGCGGCGGCCATGTACGCGTTCTCGGGGGTTCTCGCAGCGCTCGTCCGGCGGGGCACCAACGGGCGTGGCGGGCCCGTCGAGGTCTCCATGCTGGAGGCGCTCGCCGAGTGGATGGGACATCCGCTGCACCACACGATGCACGACGGCACTCCCCCGGCGCGCACCGGTCTGGCGCACGCCGTCATCGCCCCGTACGACGCCTATCCGACGGCTGACGGCGGGCGGGTGCTGCTGTCCGTGCAGAACGACCGGGAGTGGCGGCGACTTGCCGAACAGGTGCTCGGGCAGCCGGAGCTGGGCACCGATCCGGAGTACGCGACGAACGCCGCGCGGGTCGCCCACCGCGAACGTACGGACGCCCTGGTCGGCAAGGCGCTGGCCGGCCTCGGGGCCGACGAGGCGGTGGCCCGGCTGGAGGCGGCCGGCATCGCGTGCGCACGCCTCAGGGACCTATGGGACGTGGCCGGGCATCCGCAGCTGGCGGCCCGGGAGCGGTGGCGGGAGGTGGGGACGCCGGTGGGGCCGCTGAGGGCGCTCCTGCCTCCGATCACACTGCCGGGTGGGAACGAGGCCAGGATGGGGGATGTGCCCGCGCTCGGGGAGCACACCGAGGCGCTGCTGCATGCCGTGGGGATGACGGACGACGAGATCGCAGCGCTGCGCCGGGACGGTGTGGCGGCCTGAGCGCGGGCCCCTTGCGGGACGCCCGCGTCGCGGGCTTGTTGTGAACGCCGGTGTCGCTCAGCGCCCGCCGAACAGCGAACGGCGCAGCCGGCGCAGTGGTGCGAAGAGCGAGACCTTGCTCACCCGCGCGCCCCTGCCGCTGCGGTCGTGCGCACGGTCACGTGCGGTCAGCTCGCGCATCAACGAGGTCGCCTCGGCCGCCTCACGCTGCGGGACGGCGGGGCCGCCCAGCACCGAGAGATGGCGGTCGAGGCGCGAACTGGTCGCACTGCTCCCGCAGGTGATCGCAGGGACCCTGGCCCTGCTGCGCACTGTTATCTGTTCCATGTCACTCCCCACCCGTACGAGTCCACCCGGCCCGGGCAGAGTAACCCTATCGCTCCCTCGTGGCACTCGTGTATCGCAGGCACAGGATTCACCTTTCCTGTAAGGGGGTTGACGGCTACTCTCCGAATCCGACGGACTGCAGGGCGAGTTGGACAACTGGCTGGCTGGTCGGCTGCGCTGAGCCACCGTCGGGTTCGACGGTTACGGCGAGTGACGTCGCTCTCTTGCTCAGACCGCTCGCGACCAGGGGCGTGTCGCCGTGGAAGAGTCCGAGGGAGCGCGGTTGCACGTTGGGGCGCATGAGCCAGAGTTGATGCACGCGCCCGTCGGGCGGTGCGCCGAGTCCGCTGAGGGTGACCACGGCGCGCCCCTCGGAGGCGGAGGCGATTACTCCGATTCCTCGCCCCCTGGCGTCCCGGTCGCTTGTCGCACGGGCGTCCGGAGCGGAGAGAACGTGGGCGATCTCACGCGCCTGCGCACGCTCCGCGTCGAGTTTGTCCTGCGTCTGCGTGGCCTGGACGGCGAAGAGCGATGCGACGACGAGAGCCGCCGCTGCCGTGGCGGTGGCGAGCGGGGCGAAGAGGGGGCGCAGCCGGGGCGCACGGGTGCGCGGGGGCGGCGGTGCGGTGCCCCAGACATGCGGGGGCAGGTGCGGTTCATGGGCCCGGGGCGTGTCCTGTGCGAGCGCGGGGTCCTGGGGGATGTTCCGTACGGCGGTGAGGACCCGGTCGCGCAGACCGGGCGGGGCCAGGGCCGTCGTGGACCAGGCGAGGCGCACGGCGTCCTCGGACAGGGCCCGCACCTCGGCGGCGCAGCGGTCGCAGCCCTTGAGATGCTTCTCGAAGCGGAACCGCTCCGCGGGTTCCAGGGCGTCAAGGGCGTAGGGGGCCGCCAGGGAATGCAGGTCTTCACGGCGCAGCAGCCGGTCCAGGACGCTCATGCGACTCCTCCCAGGCACTCGCGCAGCCGGGTGAGTCCGTCGCGCATCCGCGTCTTGACCGTGCCGAGCGGAAGCGAGAGCCGCTCGGCCACCTCACGGTACGTGTAACCGTCGTAGTACGCGAGCGTCACCGACTGGCGTTGCAGGGCGGTGAGCCGGTCCAGGCAGCGGCGCACCCACTCGCGCTCCAGACCGGCCTCGACCTCCTCGGCGACCTGGTCGAAGGCGGGGTGGTGGGCGCGCCGGGCCTCGCGCTGCTCGCGTTCACCGGCCGCGCGGACGCTGCGCACCCGGTCGACGGCACGGCGGTGGGCGAGGGTGAGGATCCACGACAGGGCGCTGCCGCGGCCGGGGTCGAACCGCGGTGCGGAACGCCACAGTTCGAGCAGCACCTCCTGGGCCACCTCCTCCGACTGGGCCGGGTCCCGTACGACCCGGCGCACCAGACCGAACACCGGCCCCGACACCAGTCCGTACAGATCCTCGAAGGCCTTCTGGTCACCTCCGGCCACGAGCACCAGAAGTTCGTCCGCCTCCACTCGTACCCCCCTCTCCGCCACGTACGGCTTGCTCGCTCCACTGTGGCATTCGCTGCGCTCACGCCTTCGGATGAGTACGGATCAGCGAGGCGAAAACGCGGGTCGAGCAGACACAAAAACTTTTTTCAGATTCGACCAAGACGCCTGCGCGACTGCTCCGTATCCCTGTGCGAAGGACAAGTTGGCACTGAGGACGGACGGCATGACACCTATCTCCAGGAGCGGCACGGGTCGCAGGAGCATCGCGACCCTCATCTGTGGCGCGCTGGCCGCCGGCGGGCTCGCAGCCGCCGGCGTGACCGCGCTGGAACCGGGGGCGGCCTCCGCCTCCTCCCACCGGGAGGCGCCGCTGATCTCGGGGCAGCCGCAGTACGACAACACCGACCTGTACGCGTTCGTGAGCCCCGACAAGCCGGACACGACCACGATCATCGCGAACTTCATCCCGTTCGAGGAGCCGTCGGGCGGGCCGAACTTCTACACGTTCGCGGACGATGCCCAGTACGACATCCACATCGACAACAACGGTGACGCCCAGGGCGAACTGGTATTCCGCTACACGTTCAAGACGCACGTCAAGAACAAGAACACCTTCCTGTACAACACGGGTGCGGTCAAAAGCCTCAACGACCCCAACCTGAACGTCACTCAGACGTACGACATCGAGCTGCTCAAGCTGCACAAGGAGAAGCTCGTCTCGCGCACGAAGATCGCCGACGACGTGCCTGTCGCGCCGTCGAACGTCGGCAAGGCGTCGATGCCGGACTACGGCAAGCTGCGCGACCAGGCCGTCTACAAGCTCGCGGGCGGCGCGACGACGTTCGCCGGGCAGGCGGCCGACCCGTTCTTCGCGGACCTGCGCGTCTTCGACCTGCTGTACGGCGGGAACCTCTCGGAGGTCGGCAACAACACGCTCAAGGGCTACAACGTCAACTCCCTCGCGATCCAGGTGCCGAACAGCTACATCCGCGAGTCGTCCAAGCAGCCGGTCGTCGGCATCTGGTCGACGGTCCAGCGCAAGAACGCGCGGGGCTACTACGAGCAGATCTCGCGCCTCGGCAACCCGCTGGTCAACGAGGTCGTCAACCCGCAGAAGGACAAGGACAAGTTCAACGCGTCCCAGCCCTGGTACGACGCGCAGTTCCTGAAGAACGTGACCAACCCGGAGCTGCCGAAGCTCATCGAGCAGATCTACAAGATCAAGGCGCCGTCCGAGCCGCGCAACGACCTGGTGGACGTGTTCCTGAAGGGTGTGAAGGGCCTCAACCAGCCGCCGTACGTGAAGCCGGCGGAGGAGCTGCGCCTCAACACCTCGATCAAGCCCAGCATGCACCCGAAGCGGCTGGGCGTGCTGGACGGTGACAACGCGGGCTTCCCGAACGGGCGCCGGCTCACCGACGACGTGATCGACGAGGCGCTCCAGGTGATGGAGGGCTTCCTGGTCGGTCAGAAGACGGGTCTGAGCGACAAGGTCGACGCGGCCGACGGAAAGTTCGGGAACTCGTTCCCGTACCTGGCCGAGCCGAACTCGGGATCGCACGGTGCGCTGGCGAAGGGCACCGGGAACGACGTGCGCAGCCAGCTGGCCGACGGCCTGATGCCCACCGGTTCGAGCGGCTCCGACACCACGCTGATCGCGTCCTCCGCGGCGGCGGGCGTCGCCGGGGTCCTGCTGATCGGCACCGCGGTGATGTGGTGGCGCCGCCGCAACACCGGCTACCGGGGGTACTGACCCCCCGACGGGGCCGAAACCGGCCCCGTCCCCTCGACCGGCGCGGTCCGTACCTCCCATCCCCCACGGCGCGGGCCGCGCCGCTCCACCCCTGACAACGACCGTTTCCGCCCAGGAGATTGAGGAGAGGGCATGTCCCCGCGTACGAACGACAGCGCGCCGGAGAGCGGGCGCGGCGACCGGCCGGAGGCCGAACCGCCGAGGCCGACGCTCCGCGCGGCGGAGACCACGCCCGAGGAGGGTGCCGCGAGTGCCGTGGAGGGGGGCACGAGCGTCGCCGAGTCCGGCGAGAACACCGTGAGCGAAACTCCGGACGCGCCGCACGGCGACGGGCCGTCGGCCACTGGCCCCACGGCAGGCACCGAGGCGGATGGCCGACAGGCCCAAGAACGGGCGGACCGCGCGCAGACGGTCGATGAACGGGACGCCGGCACCGATCCGTCTCCCCGACCGGCGGGCGACGCCGACGCGGTACGCGGGCCGGTGTCCGGCGAGGAATCACCACGTGAACCGGGCGGCGCCCCGAAGGGGGCCGACACGCCGGCCTCGTGCGCAACGTCCCGCGGGGCGGCCGGCGACGCCGACGCCGACGCGGCCTCCGACGCCGACGCGGCCGCCGCACGCGTCGCCGTCACGACACCGTCCCCCGAACCGACAGGCAGCCCCGCGGCGGTCGACGCATCGGCCGCCACTGAGGCGACATCCCGCGAAGGGACCGACTCCGACGAGCGAGTCGTCGCGCTGCGGCGGTTCTCCGCTTCCGGGCGGCGCTGGCGCGCCGTGCAACTCGGGCTCTGTGCCGCCTCGCTGGCCGTCGCGCTCACCGCGGGGGCCGCGGTCATCGGTGCCCTGCGGGACAGTGGCGGGACGGCGCCCGTCGCGTCCGCGCCCAGCGGTGTCTCGCCCGAACTGCTCGCGAGTGGTGACCTCGACTCGAGCATCCGGGCCCTGCAGGCCCATCTCCGCGCCCAGCCACGGGACTACGGCAGCTGGGCGACCCTCGGCCTCGCCTACGTCGAGCAGGCCCGCACCAAGGGCGACCCCTCCCGCTACCCGCAGGCGCAGCGCGCGCTCGATCAGTCGCTGAAGCTCCGCCCCGACAACGACGCCGCACTCGCCGGACGCGCCGCCCTCGCCGCGGCCCGCCACGACTTCTCCGGTGCCCTGAAGTACGCGGACCTGACCCTGAAGCAGAACCCGTACAGCGAGCGCGCCCTGTCCTCCCGTATCGACGCGCTCGTCGAACTCGGCCGCTACGAGGACGCGTCGAAGGCCGCCGACCTGGCCGACTCGCGCCACCCCGGCGTCCCCGTCTTCACGCGCTACGCCTACGTCCACGAACTGCGCGGCGACGTGCAGACCGCCCGCCGAGTCCTGGAGCAGGCCCTCTCCACGGCCACCTCCCGCGGCGACATCGCGTACGTGGCGGCGGCCCTCGGCCAACTCGCCTGGAACCAGGGCGACTACAAGACGGCCCTTGACCACTACGCGCGCGCCCTCGCCGCCGACGAGAACTACCTCCCCGCGCTGGAGGGCCGAGCCCGCGCCCAGGCGGCCCAGGGCGACACCGCGGACGCGATCCGCGGCATGGAGCAGGTCGTCGAGCGCTATCCGCTGCCCCAACCACTCGTGGAGCTCGGCGAACTGTACGAGGTCCGCGGCAAGGCGGGCGACCTGGACAAGGCCCGCGACCAGTACGCCCTGGTCGACGCCTGGGTCTCGGTGGCCCGCGCCAACGGCGTCAACGCCGACCTCGACACCGCCCTGGCAGCCGCCGACCACGGCGACCGCACGGCCGCGCTGAAGGCCGCACGCGCCGAGTGGGCGCGCCGCCACACCGTGCACACCGCGGACGCCCTCGCCTGGGCGCTGCACGTCAACGGTCGCGACCAGGAAGCCCTCCCGTATGCCCGGCAGGCCACGGCCACCGGCTACCGCAACGCGAGCTTCCTGTACCACCGCGGCATGATCGAGCGCGCCACCGGACACACCGAGGAGGCCCGCGCCTCGCTCACCTCCGCGCTGAAGCTCAACGCCGGCTTCTCACCCCTGGGCGCGCGTGCGGCCCGTAAGGCACTGGAGGCGATGCAGTGAACCTCCGTCGCGTCGTCGCCACCGGCGCGGCCGTCCTCACGGCCGCCTGCGCGTTGGTGCTGGTCCCCTCCGGCCTTGCGAGCGCCCACCCGCTGGGCAACTTCACGGTCAACCGGTACGACGGCCTCGTCGCCGCCCCGGGACAGCTGCGGATCGACCATGACGAGGATCTCGCGGAGATCCCGGCCACCCAGGCCAAGCCCGACATCGAGAGGCTCGGCCTGACCGCATGGGCCCGGCAGCGGTGCTCGAAGGCCGCTGAGGGCAGCAGCCTCACCGTCGCCGGACGGACCGCCACGCTGACCGTGGGCACGAGCCGCGCGCAGCTGCGGCCCGGTCAGGCGGGGCTGAACACCCTGCGCGTGGAGTGCAGGCTGACGGCACCGCTGCCCAAGGGCGACAACGTCACTCTCGGCTTCCACAGCGCGGGCGCGACCACCGGACCCGGCTGGCGCGAGATCACCGCGCGCGGCGACCGCATGACGCTCACCGCGTCGGACGTTCCGAAGACGTCCGTCTCCCACGAACTGACCAGCTATCCGAAGGATTTGCTCTCCTCGCCCGCGGACACCGTCAAGGCCTCCCTGCGGGTGCGCCCCGGCGGCCCCGCCCTCGCCGACGAGCAGAAGGACGCACCGGCCGCCTCCATCCTTCCGCGCGGCGCCGACCGCTGGACCCGGGCGCTGGACAATCTGGTCGCCCGGCACCACCTCACGTTCGGCTTCGCCACGCTCGCCCTGCTCATCGCGATCGTCCTCGGCGCGATGCACGCCCTCGCGCCCGGCCACGGCAAGACCATCATGGCCGCGACGGCGGCGGCCCGCGGCGGCCGGGCGCGCATGCGGGACGTCCTGCCCCTGGCAGCGTCGGTGACGGTCACCCACACCCTGGGCGTGGTCGCCCTGGGCCTCCTGGTCACGGCCGGTTCGGCGGCGGCGCCTTCGGTGATCGCATGGCTGGGCCTGGCGAGCGGGGTCCTGGTCACCCTGGCGGGCGCCTCGCTCGTACGACGGGCGTGGCGCAACCGGAGTCATACGCACGGACACGGGCACACCCATGCGCACGGTCACGACCACGGCCCCGGACACACGCACAGCCATTCGGACCACACGCACGAGCACGGCCACAACCACGAGCACGGCCACAACCACGACCACGCGCCCGATCACGGCCACTCGCACTACACGAACGACCACGAACACGACCACGACCACTCGCACGACCACTCGCACGACCACGAACACGGCATCCCCCACACCCACGGCGGCGTCACCCACACCCACCCCACCGCCCCCACCATCCGCGGCACGATCCTCCTCGGCTTCGCCGGCGGGCTCGTGCCCAGTCCCTCCGCCGTGGTGGTCCTCGTCGGGGCCGCCGCGCTCGGCCAGGCCTGGTTCGGTCTCCTGCTCGTCGTCGCCTACGGCATCGGGCTCGCCATTACCCTGACCGCGGCCGGGTTCGCCGTGGTGAAGCTGGGCAGCGGGATGAACCGCGTACTGGACCGGCGCCCGCGCTGGACGGCCGGCCCGATGGCGGCGCTGGTGCGCAGGACCGCCCCCCTGGGATCCGCGTTCGTCGTCATGGCCCTTGGGGCCGGATTGGTACTCAGGGGGGCGGCATCCGCGCTCGGCTGAGCTACTTTTTTGACATCCTCCCCCTCTCGAAAGAGGAGGATTCCAACCTGGTGGGTTGAGGTTCACGGACACTCGACCGCTGGTGCGGTGTTGTCCCTCCGGCATGTCCTGCCGCGACGGGCTGAACATAGCAGCAACGCGGGAAAGCGGAAGAATCGCCACAGAAGCGAATGGGGGCGCCCGTGTCCGAAGAACCGGGCCATGAACGTGTGATCGCGGGTCGCTACCGTCTTCTGTCCCCCCTCGGCGAGGGCGGGATGGGAACGGTGTGGCGGGCCCGCGACGAGGTCCTGCACCGCGAGGTGGCCGTCAAGGAGGTGCGCGCCCCGGCCGGGCTCCCTTCGAACGAGGTCGAGCGCATGTACACGCGGCTGGAGCGCGAGGCCTGGGCGGCGGCCCGGGTGGCGAACCGGAACGTCGTCACGGTCTACGACGTGGCGCACGAGGACGGTCGCCCCTGGATCGTGATGGAACTGATCCGTGGGATCGCCCTGTCGGACCTGCTGGACGCGGAGGGACCGATCTCCCCGCAGCGCGCCGCGCACATCGGTGCCGAGGTGCTCACGGCCCTGCGCGCCGCGCATTCGGCCGGTGTCCTGCACCGTGACGTCAAGCCGGGCAACGTCCTGCTGGCGAACGACGGCCGGGTGGTCCTCACCGACTTCGGCATCGCCACGGTCGAGGGCAGCTCCGCGCTGACCATGACGGGCGAGGTCATCGGCTCGCCCGAATTCCTGGCTCCCGAGCGGGCGCTCGGGCGCACCCCGGGCCCGGAGTCCGACCTGTGGTCGTTGGGCGTGCTGCTGTACGCGGCGGTCGAGGGCAACTCGCCGTTCCGGCAGAACACACCGTTGAACACCCTGCGCGCGGTCGTCGACGAGGAGCTGCCGGCGCCGCGCCGGGCCGGGCCGCTGGCCCCGGTGATCGAGGGGCTGCTGCGCAAGGATCCGGCGGAGCGCATCCCGGCCGGACAGGCCGAGCAGGAGCTGCGGATCGTCGGCGCGGGCGGCACCCCGCGCACGGGATCGTCCGCGTACGCCCCGACGGTCGCGGCGTTCCCCAGTGGTCCGCCGACTCCCCCGCTGCCCACGCCCACGCCTGCTCCGGCCTACGCCACCCGGCCGCCCGCGTACGTGCCCGAGCCCGAGTCCGCGCCGCGCAACCGCCGTGCCGCGGTCGTCCTGGTCGCGGGGCTGGCCGCTCTCGCGCTGGCGGTGGCGGGGATGACGTACGCGCTGATGAAGGGTGACAACGGAAGCCGCGGCAGCAGCAGTACGAGCAGCGGGTCCACGCACGGCAGCAGCGCCGCCGGCGGAGGTCCGACCCGAGCCGAGAAGAGCACCGGAGCGGGCGCCTCCCCGACGGGTGGGTCCACGTCGAGCAGCGGAAGCGGAGGAGGCCGCACGACGAGCCCGCCCGCCCAGTCCGTGGCTGTGACGGTCACGGGCGCACACACCGATTACACGGGCACGTGCCCACCGCCGGACGCACAGGCGCCCACGTTCACGGCGACGTTCACCGTGGGCCGTGTCCCGGTCGACGTGTCCTATCGCTGGGTCACCAGAACGGGGCAGGTGTCGGACCCGGGCTGGAAGACGCTGTCGTTCTCCGCGGGGGACGGGAGGACCAAGCAGCGGCAGGTCGTCGTCACCACCTACAACGCGGGCGGTTCGGTGCAGAACGAGATCGGTGTGGAGGTGCGCGGCCCGGTGCAGGCCACGTCCAACTCCGTGCCGTTCTCCGTGACCTGTGAGACGGAGACCCCGACGGGCGGGGCCTCCCCCTCGGGTTCCTGACCGTCAGGCCGCGCTGGTGAGCACCGGCAGATAGCCGCCGGACTGGCCGGCCGCGGTCGGGTGGTACGACTCGCTGAGGTTCAGCCAGTTGACGCTGTGCAGCCAGGAGTCGCCGGAGCAGATCTCGTGGCCGCTGAAGGTGGTGCGGACGTCGCCGAAGGTGAAGCCGTGGTCGGCGGCGCGCTTGGCGATCGCGGCGTCGATGTAGTCGGCGGCGCCGTTGATCGCGGACCGTTTGGTCTCGGACAGGCCGAGACAGGTGGTGCCGAGCTTGTAGAAGCGCGGGTAGCCCAGCACGACCACCTGGGCCGACGGCGCCTTGGCACTGATCGCCGAGTAGACGTTGTCCAGTTGGCCGGGCAGCGTCGTGTCGACGTACGCCTTGGCCGTCGCGATCCGTGACAGACAGGCGCTGTCGGACTGGATCACGCATGTCGTCATGACGTCGGAGAAGCCCGCGTCATTGCCGCCGATGGTGATGGATACGAGGCCGGTGGACGTGCTGAGGCTGCCGAGCTGGTTGTTGAGCACATCGGTCGTACGGGCGCCCGAACAGGCCAGGAAGCTGAACGAGGCAGGGGCATGGGCGGCCTGCCACAGGTACGGGTAGGCCTTCGTGCTGCGGCTGCAGTTGCCGCTGGAGCTGATGTAGCTGCCGGAGCCGACTCCGGCGGAGTAGGAGTCACCGAGGGCCACATAGCCGGTGGCCGCCGCGAGAGGGGACGCCTGCGCCGCGGTGGCCCCGGTGAGGGCGAAGCCGACGGCGAGGAGGAGTGAAGTAACGGATGCCGCAAATCGGGAACGTCTCACGGAACCTCCCTTTAGCAGGATCTCTGCCACAACCGTCGTAGCAGCTACGCGTGTTGACAGGAAGTGTCCATGCCAAGACCGTTTTCGGCATTCATCGGGATCAATCCAGCAAGAGCACACATCCGCACCGAACACCGGTTCCCCGGAGGCCGTACCTCCGCTGGGGAACACGTGTTTAAAGCAGGCCAAGAACCTGTGCGCGCCGCTTCCGCATCTTGACGGCCCCCCACCCGCTGCGCGACATTGAAGCCCGGCATCCGGCGCTTCGGGGGGCAAAGTCGCCAATGCAGACCTTACGCATCAAGCCACCTTCATCAGGTAGGGACGGGTGGTCGGGGCAGGATCCGGGGAGGGACCTGTTTCCCCTGCTCGCAGGCGCGGCGGTCGCCGTCGCGGGGGTCGGTGCGATCCTCGCGCTCAGCGACGCCGACTCGCCGCTGCGCGGCCCGTTCACGCTGTTCTTCCTGCTCGCCGCGCCGGCAACGGCCGTCGGCGCCACCTTGCGGGGGCTGGAACCGTTCGCCCGCACGGTGGTGTCCGTCGCGGGAGCGATCGCGATCGATCTGCTGGTTGCCCAAGGCATGCTGGCGGTGCACCGGTGGTCGGTCCGCGGCGGGATCGTCGCGGTGACCGTGATCAGCTTCCTCGTTCTCCTGCTGGTACTGGTACGACGGCAGCGCCGCCGTACGGCGAGAAGACGGGCCTGAAGACGTGGACATCAGGGTGTACCGCCCCGGCGAACTGAGCGAAGCCGACCGGGCGGCGTGGACGGCTTTGCAGTCGAAGGCCCATCTGCACGGCTCGCCCGAACTGGCGAACCCCTTCCTGTCCCCCGAGTTCACACTCGCGGTGGGCCGGACGAGGCGTGGCGTGCGGATCGCGGTCGCCCGCGAGGACGGTGAACCGGCCGCGTTCTTCCCGTTCCAGAGATCCACGACCGGCGTCGGCCGTGCCGTCGGGCTCGGCGTCTCGGACAGCCAGGGTCTGGTGCACGGGCCCGGCTTCACCTGGGACGCCCAGGAGTTACTGCGGGCCTGCGGGCTCTCCGTTTGGGAGTTCGACCACCTGGTGGAAGGCCAGGCGCCGTTCGAGGCGGGGGCCTCCGGCACCTTCCCGTCCCCGGTCATGGACGTCGACCAGGGGTACGAAACGTATCTGCGTCAGCTGCGCGCCCAGTCACCGAAGTTCACCCGCACGACGCTGGCCAAGGAGCGCAAGCTCGGCCGGGACGCCGGAGAGGTGCACTACGTCCACGACGAGCGCGATCCCGCCGTTCTGCGTACGCTGATGACCTGGAAGTCCGCGCAGTACCGCAGGACCGGCCGCAGCGACCGTTTCGCACATGCCTGGATCAACCAGCTGGTCCAGCATCTCTTCCACACCCGCTCCGAGCCGTTCGCGGGGATCCTGTCGGTGCTCTACGTGGACGGACAACCGATCGCCGCGCACTTCGGGTTGCGCACCGAGCGGGTGCTGGCCTGCTGGTTCCCGGCGTACGACCCGGCGTTCGCGAAATACTCCCCCGGTCTGATCCTGCATCTGCGGATGGCCGAGGCGGCCGCCGCCGACGGCATCGCCTATCTGGATCTGGGGCGGGGCCAGAAGGAGTACAAGGACTCCCTGAAGACACGAGAGCTTTTGGTGTCGGAAGGGTGGGTGACCCGCCGTCACCCCGTCGCGTTCGGACACAGGGCGCGCCGCGCCCCGGTCCGGGCACTGCGCAATGCGGTGCTGTCCCGGCCGGAACTCTTCGAGCCGGCCGACAGAATCCTCAAGCGGATGGGGAAAATCCGTTCGAGGGGTTAAGTTACGGTCAATTCAACAAAAACGCGGACCCCGTCACGGGTCTTGCCATAATGTCGCAATCGTCAATACCGTCATACATCAACCCGCATCGGTCCATCACCAAGCGGCTCCAGGGGAGGGCTCAGGTACCGCGATGGTTCCGGCGCGGGGCGCGGTAGGGGGGTGCCGTGCTCGGTGACTTCAGTCGTGCCGAGTCGTGCCGCGCGACCGGCTGCCGTTTTCCCGGCAGACGGCCAGCTTTGCCAGCTCACCCGGCATGCACGGAGATCCATTTCGGCATGCCGTAAGTGAGAACCCCCCTTTCGACCCGGACACAGAGCCGGACCGCCCAGGGGCGGGCGGTCCACCGGACGAGAGGGACAAGACTCATGAGTTCTGTTCTGCGCCCTACAGTTTCGGATCAAGGTCCGTTAATGCAGGGGAAGTACCGGCCCATCTCCAATCACCTGGCGATCACACCGCCGGTGAGCGTGGTGATCCCCGCCATGAATGAGGCGGAGAATCTCCCCTACGTCTTCAAGACCCTTCCGAACTGGATTCATGAAGTGGTCCTTGTCGACGGCAATTCCACCGACAACACCGTCGAGGTCGCGCGGGACCTGTGGCCGGGGGTGAGGGTCGTCGAGCAGCGGGGCAAGGGCAAGGGTGATGCCCTGATCACCGGATTCGAGGCCTGCACCGGCGACATCATCGTGATGGTCGACGCGGACGGCTCGGCGGACGGCCAGGAGATCGTCAGTTATGTCTCCGCACTGGTCTCCGGCGCCGACTTCGCGAAGGGCTCGCGGTTCGCGAACGGTGGCGGCACCTCCGACATGACACCGATCCGCAAACTGGGCAACCGCGTGCTGTGCGCGATCGTCAACGCCAAGTTCGGCGCCCGCTACACCGACCTCTGCTACGGATACAACGCGTTCTGGCGGCACTGCCTGGACAAGATCGACCTCGACTGCACCGGCTTCGAGGTCGAGACCCTGATGAACATCCGGGTGGTCAAGGCCGGGCTCAAGGTGCAGGAGATACCCAGTCACGAGTACCTCCGCATTTACGGCGCAAGCAACCTGCGCGCGGTGCGCGACGGGTTCCGGGTGCTGAAGGTGATCCTCAAGGAGCGCTCCAACCGGCGCGCGCTGCGCCGCCGCCCGCACGCGGTGGCGCTCGACTCGGGCCGGGGAGAGGTGTCTTGAGCAGTCCGGACATCTCCGTGGTGATCTGCGTCTACACCGAGGACCGCTGGGAGGACATCCTCGCGGCGGTCGCCTCGGTGCGGGCGCAGTCCCGGCCGGCGCGCGAGACGTTGCTGGTCGTGGACCACAACGAGACCCTGCTTGAACGGTTGACCAGGGAGTACAAGGAGGCCGAGGAGGACGGGTCGGTCCGGGTGCTCGCCAACGCGGGCCCCCGCGGCCTGTCCGCGGGCCGCAACACCGGGATCGCCGCCTCGCACGGCGAGATCATCGCGTTCCTCGACGACGACGCGGTGGCCGAGCGCGACTGGCTGAAGCACTTCGCCGAGGGGTACGAGGATCCGCATGTGATGGCCGTCGGCGGCCGTACGATGCCGATCTGGGCGTCGGGCCGCCGCCCGGCCTGGTTCCCGGAGGAGTTCGACTGGGTGGTGGGTTGTACGTACAAGGGGCTGCCTCCCGGCCGGGTCCGGGTGCGCAACGTCCTCGGCGGCAACGCCTCCTTCCGTCGCAGCGCCTTCGACGCGGCGGGCGGTTTCGCCACGGGCATCGGGCGCGACGGCGACAAACGTCCGCTGGGCTGCGAGGAGACGGAGCTGTGCATCCGCCTCACCCGGGCCAGGCCCGACGCGATCCTGCTGATCGACGACCGGGCGGTGATCCACCACCGGGTACCGGAGCCGCGCGAGCACTTCGCGTACTTCCGCACCCGTACCTACGCCGAGGGCCTCTCCAAGGCTCTGGTGGCCCGGAGCGTCGGCTCCGACAAGGGCCTGGAGTCGGAACGCCGTTACACCACACGGGTGCTGCCCGCCGGGGTGGCCCGCGGGCTGCGCGACGCCCTGCTGGCCCGGCCGGGTGGCGCCGGCCGGGCGGGCGCGATCGTCGCCGGGGTTCTGTCGGCTGCGGGCGGGTACGTACTCGGGAGCGTCCGGGCGCGCAGGGGCGGCGCGACCTTCTCTGTCGTGGAGATCCCGGACGGCAGGGGGGACACCGCATGAGCGAACAGGCCGTGCCGATTCTCATGTACCACTCGGTCGCGACGGCGCCCAACGAGGCGACGCGCGACCTGTCCGTGGCTCCGGAGGCCTTCGCGGAGCAGATGGCCCAGATCGGGGACCTGGGGTTCACCCCGGTCACCACCGCCGACCTGGCAAGAAGTTGGCGGGAGGGCGGTCCGCTGCCCGGGCGGCCCGTCCTGATCACCTTCGACGACGGCTACGAGGGCGTGCACCGGCACGCCCTGCCCGTGCTCGCCAAACACGGCTTCGCGTCCACGCTGTTCGTCTCGACCGGCTGGATCCGGGGCGCGTACGACACCGGCGGCGGCCTGGACACCATGCTCGACTGGAACCAGGTCCGCGACCTCGCGGGCTCGGGGGTCGAGATCGGCGGGCACAGTCACACGCATCCGCAGCTCGACCAGCTCGCCGACGACGCGCTCTGGTTCGAGCTGCTGCGCTGCAAGGAGATCATCGCCGACGAACTGGGCGCCCGCCCGGTGTCGTTCGCCTACCCGTACGGCTATTCCAGCCGTCGGGTGCGCCGCACGGTGCGCGAGGCGGGCTTCAGCCAGTCGCTCGCCGTCGGCAACGGTCTCGCGCGCCGCCGCCAGGGCCCCTACGCGCTGCAACGGGTCACCGTGCGCCGCAGCACGGGCGCCGAGGAGTTCGAGCAGCTCGTCCAGGGCCGCTCGATCGCCCGCAACTTCGCCAGGGACCGCGCCCTCACCAAGGGGTACGTCGTGGTCCGAAGAGCACGACAGGTTCGCCGGAAGGCCATCCGTTCCCGTGTCTGACACGACGACCACAGAGCAGACCTCACAGGCCACGACCGCGGCGCCCGAACAGTCCGGACGCCGCCTGCGCCTGCCCGGACGCGGCGGGGGCGGCGGCAACCAGTTGTTCCGCAACGCCTATGCGCTGATGCTCAACACCGGTATCTCCGCGGTGCTCGGCCTCGGCTACTGGCTGGTCGCAGCCCGCTACTACTCCGACGCCGCGGTCGGCCAGGGCTCGGCCGCGATCGCCGCGATGAAGCTCCTCGCCGGGCTGACCGCCGTGACGCTCACGGGTGCCCTGGCCCGCTTCATCCCGGTCGCCGGGCGGAGCACCGGGCGCCTCATCTTCCGTACGTACGCGGGCAGTTCGATCGTGGTGGCGCTCGCCGCGGGCGCCTTTCTGCTGACGCTGAACGTGTGGGGACACTCGTACCGCTTCCTGCACGGGCCAGGACCGGCGCTCGTCTTCGTGGTGGCGGTCATCGCCTGGAACCTGCTCACCCTCCAGGACGGTGTGCTGACCGGGTTGCGCAGCGCGCTGTGGGTCCCGGTGGGCAACACCGTGTTCTCCGCGGTGAAGCTGGTGCTGCTCGTCGGGTTCGCAGCCGCCATCCCCATGATGGGCGTCTTCGTCTCCTGGGTCGCGGCCATCGCCACATCGGTGCTGCCGCTGGGCTGGCTGGTGTTCCGGCGCCTGGTGCCCCGGCACATCAAGGCGACCGAGGACCACGCCAGCCCGCCGTCGCTGAAGGAGATCGGGCGGTTCCTGGCCGGCGACTACACCGGCTCGCTGTTCTCCCTCGCGGTGGTCTACCTCGTCCCCGTGATCGTGGCCTCGCAGGTCAGCGCCGCGGACAACGCGTACTTCTACATCACCACCACCATAGGCGGCACGACCAATCTGCTCGCCATCAACATGGGCGCCTCACTCACCGTCGAGGGCTCGCACGATCCCGCGCGGCTCGCGGCCAACACCCGTGCCGCGCTCAAGCGCATGGCGCGGATCATGCTGCCTGTGTGCGGGCTGCTGTTCATCGGCGCGCCCGTCATCCTGCACGTCTTCGGCGACGGCTACGCCCATGCGGCGACCCCGCTGCTGCGCTGGTTCGCGGTCGGCGCGCTGCTGCGGGTCGTCATGGAGACGTACTTCGCGGTGCTGCGCGCCCAGAGCCGTACCTCCGGACTCGCCTATCTCCAGGGCCTGCTGTGCGTCCTGGTGCTCGGACTGACCCTGCTGCTGCTCCCCCGCATGGGACTGACCGGTGCAGGTGTCGCGGAGATCTCCAGCCTTGCGGTGATCGTGTCGATCGCCGCGCCGAAGCTGTTCAAGATCATGCGCACCGCTCCGGCGGACGCCGTGCCCGAGAACGCGGCACCGGACGGGGACCTCGCCGACCTGGGGGCGCGCGAGGTCCCCGCGCCGAGGAGCGGCCCGTCGCCGAGGAGCGGCCCGTCGCCGAGGAGCGGCCCGTCGTGGGCGAAGAAGCTCGACGCCGACACGCTCGCGCTCGGCATCCACGTCGACTTCGACCATGTGGAGCGCCGGCCTGACGTACGCCCCGGCCCGGGGACCCCGCCCACCGGGACAGCCTCGGTGAGTGCGGAGGTCGACCGGACGACGTGGGAACTGCGGCTGCCGGAGCCGGACCATCCGGTGGGCAGCACCCCGACAGAGGCGCGGGGCGTGACACCAAGCGGCTCCGCCGCGGGGGCGCGACCAGCCACGGACAACCCGCAGGTCACAGCCAACCCGCGCTTCTCCGGCTTTCCCGGCGGAGCACTCCTCGGTTGTCTTCTCGCCTCGGCCCTGCTGCTTTACTGGGTTCCCGCCCTGGGGCTCGACGACGGCTCCCTCGAACGCATGGGCGGCCTGGGACTGATCTCGGTCCTCCCGCCGGCGACCCTGGTCGGGGCCGCCCTGCTGGTCGTGGTCTTCGCCGCGCTGCTGTGGCGCCGCCGTGAGTCCAAGGGCCTGCTGCTGGTCACGCTGCTCGCCACGGTCGTGTCGCTGCACGCGCTTCCCGCGGTGATCGAGACCGAGCCGCGGTTCGCGACGGCCTGGCAGCACCTCGGGTTCCTCGACTACATCGACCGGACCGGGACGGCCGTACCGGATCTGGACGCGCGCTGGAGCTGGCCGGGCTTCTTCGCGGCGGCGGCGTTCGTCGCCAAGGCCTGCGGAGTCACGGACCTCACCGAGCTGATCCGCTGGTGGCCGCTGACCATCCAGCTCCTGTACCTGGCGCCGATGTTCCTGCTGGTGCGCTCGCTGCGGGCGAGCTGGCGCGCCAAGTGGACGGGCATCTGGATCTTCGTGCTCAGCGGCTGGGTCGGCCAGGACTACTTCTCCCCGCAGGGGTTCACCTATCTGCTCTATCTGGTGTTCGTGGCGATCCTGCTGGTGTGGTTCAGGGCGCCGCACGTGATCTGGACCAAGGCGCGCCCCGGCGAGGCGGAGGTGGAGCCGTCAAGCCACGGGCAGCGGGCCGTGCTGCTCATGGTGCTGATCGGCCTGTACGCGGCGAGCGTTCCGGCCCACCAGCTCACCCCGTTCGTGATGCTGGGCGTGCTCGCGGCGCTCGTCCTGATCGGCCGGTCCGAACTGCGCGGCCTGCCCATCCTGTTCGCGGTGCTGGTGGCGTTCTGGGTCGGCTTCATGGCCGAGCCCTACTGGTCAGGGCACTTCAACGAGCTCTTCGGCGGGGTGGGCGGCGTCGGCAGCAACGTCTCGACATCCGTCTCCGGGCGCATCCAGGGCGGCAACTCGACGCACAAGCTGGTGCTCTACACGCGTGTGCTGCTCGCCGGCGCCGTGATGCTCTTTGCGTGCTGGGGCTGGTGGCGGCGACGCGAGCACAAGTACCGCGAGCGGTCGCTGCTCGTGCTCACCTTCGTGCCCTTCCTGGGCTTCGGCATGCAGTCGTACGGCGGCGAAATGGCCCTGCGCGTCTTCATGTTCGCCGTGCCGGGAGCGGCCCTGCTCGCCGGGCTCGCCCTCTTCCCGCGCACCGGCGCGACGGCCGAGGAGCGGGACAAGGACCGGGTGAGCCTCGCCCCGCTCGCTGCCCTCATGGCGGGCCTGCTGCTGATGGGCGGCTTCCTGGTGGCCCGCTGGGGCAACGAGACGTTCGAGCGGATCCGCCCGGGCGAGGTCGCGGCCATGGACTACGTGTACGCGCACGACAACCCGACCGTACGGCTGCTGTGGCTGAGCAACGACACGGTCACCAACGTCACGCCGGCGATGCCGTGGGGCGCGAAGGACATGGAGAAGGTGCAGTACGTGCCGACTCTGGCGCCCGCCGATCCGGTCCTGGTGTCGGGCCTGGTCAAGTCGCTCAAGGACGCGGGCCCGAACTCGTACCTCATGATCAACATCAGTCAGGTGACCTACCTCCAGATGGACGTGGGCTACTCGGCGACCTGGGAGTCCCGGCTCATCAGGAGCCTGGACGACCGCCAGGAGCTGAAGAAGGTCCTGGTCAACGACGACGTGACCATGTACGCGCTGCGCAAACAGCCTGCGGGCGAGGTCGCGAAGCCGCATCCGGGTCCGATCGGACCGCGGGTGACCTGGACGCCCTGGTCGGTCGTGGGCGGGCTCGCGGCCGTGGCACTCGTGCTGATGCTGACGGCGCGCGAGGTCGTACGGGTCGCGATGCGGCCGAGCGTGCGGCAGTTGCGCTGGCTGCAGTCCAGCTTCTGGTTCTCACTGCCACTGCTGGCGGTGTTGCTGGCCTCGCTGGTGCAGCGGTTCCTGACCATGGGGAAGGGCTGAGTCTCACACGGCGGGTCCCCCTGCGTACGAGGTGAAGCGCCTCAGGGCCGGAGCCTGAAGGGGCTCAGCGCTGGAGCCACTTCACCTCGTACGCCTTCATGTCGAACCGCTTGCCGTCGACCTGGGCGCTGATCGTCCGATTGAGGGTGTTGACCACGAGGACGACCTTGTCGGTCGCAAGGACACGCACGTTGGGGACGTCGTCCTGGGCGACCGGGACCGTCCTGTACTGCGTGCCGGGCGGGAACTCCTTGCCGAAGCGGGAGACCAGGTCGTACATGGGCAGCGGCTTGCCACCGTCGGCGCTGTCGGTCGGGGTCCACAGGCAGCCCGGGCAGTCGGTGCCCTTCTGCTCCTCCGGGTTCCAGTAGAAGCCGGAGGAGGCACCGCCCTTGACCATGGCGATCATTCCGGTGGCCTGCACGGCGACACGGTGGTCCTCGGTCCAGCCCTTGCGGTCGTCGTTGCCGTCGGCGGGCTCGACGTAGTACTCGGTCCACCACAGCGGCAGGTCGTGGGTCTGCTGCCGCACCCACGCGCTGACGGCGGTGAGCTTGTCGGTGGCGGCGAACTCGTTGGGCAGCAGGTCGTCGTCCTTGGTGTAGCTGGAGCCGTCAACGACCACGAAGTCGGCGCCCGTCTTGTGCTCGTTCCAGTAGTCGAAGGCGTCGATGATCCGCTGGTCCATCGCGCCCCAGGCACCACGCAGGGTCGTGGAGGCGTCCTCCTTCTGCCGCGGGTCGACGCTGTCCATGACGAGGTACGGTCCACCCACCATGATCTTGGGGTTGACCTGCTTGAGCGCCTTGTAGACCAGGTTGTACAGCTCGGTGTAGCCCTCGTAGTCCCAGCGGCCCTTGGAGTTGTTCCAGAAGCCCTTGAACTCGTTCCAGACGACGAAGTGACGCACGTCCGGGTAGCGCTTGGCGACGGTCGCGGCAAGGGCGGCGAAGTCCTTGTAGTGGTCGGGCGTCGGGGCGGTCTCCAGAGCCGACTGGCTCCAGTTGGTGTTGTTCGCGCCCGCCCTGCCGCCCTTCATCCAGTCCGGGGCGCAGCACAGGGTGATGACCGGGGTGCCGCCGGACTTGCGCATGAAGTCGATGCGGCGGTCCATCTCCTGGAAGTCGTAACGGCCTTCGACCGGCTCGGGGTTGCCCGCGCCCCACCCCATGATGTGCTGGTTCTGCGGCAGCCCGGTCCCGGAGAGCAGATCCTCGACGCGCGCGGTGGCGGTGCCGCTACCCTCGTCGGCGCTGTACTGCGTGTGCGTGAACCCCCAGCCGACGTCCGGTTTCGTCTCCTCGGGCGGGGTGGCGGGCGTGCCGTGCACCTTGTCGCCGTCGCGTGTGGTACCTCTGGTGTCGGCACCGTTGCCGGGCAGCGTGCTGATCAGGGTCACCACCAGGGCCAGAGCGGCCACTCCCACGCCGAGCAGTGCGGTGAGCCGCCACCGCCGTGCCCCCGAATCCCACCCATGACGTCCCATCATGGGCAACAGTAACGGCCGGGATCGGCCCGCGGACAGGTTTCGTCGTGCGACAGCCCTGTAACAGGACGTACCGGATGGACCGGGCGCACGGGACACACCCGACACACCCGGCGCACCTCGGAAACCGGGTGCACGGGACCGCCGCGTGACGGATCATGGCGGCATGTCTGCGAACCCATACGACGCTCTGCCGATCCGGCTCAACGTCGACGACAGCGACTCGCCGTCCGACGTCGTCGACGCGCTGTTCCTCGGCCGCTTCGCGACGGGCGAGCAGCCGTACTCCCACGCGGCGAACATCGATCGCGTACGGTCCGGGGCCACGCTCCTGCCGCCGGGCGCCCGGGTGCTGCGCGTCGCCCGTGACGACGACCGCAGCGCGACGCTCGCGGAGGGCGACGGCTGGACCCTGCTGATCTCCCGCTGGAACCGCGGCGCGGACGTCACGGTGACCGCGACCAGCGCCGACCTGGCCGAACGGGTGCTGAACCAGGCCACGGACGGCGCGGCGGACGAGCCGGAGCCGCAGCCGGAGAACGTGACGATGGGGTTCTGGTACGTGTCGCCGAGGCGCGGCCCGCACCGTACGACACGGCAGATCTCGGCGGGCACATGGGAGGAGGTCCGTCCGAACTACACGGCGCCGGTGGCGGACGCCATGGACCAGCTGATGAAGACGACCCCGCAGGACATCGCGGGCCGGCTGCTGCTGCTCCACGGCCCGCCGGGCACGGGCAAGACCTCGGCGCTGCGCACCTTGGCCCGCTCCTGGCGGGACTGGTGCCAGGTGGACTGCGTCCTGGACCCCGAGCGGTTGTTCTCCGACGTCGGCTATCTGATGGACATCGCGATCGGCGAGGAGGACGCGGCGGGCAAGGGCCGCTGGCGCCTGCTCCTGCTGGAGGACTGCGACGAACTGATCCGCGGCGAGGCCAAGCACACGGCGGGCCAGGCACTGTCCCGTCTGCTGAACCTGACCGACGGGCTGCTGGGACAGGGCAGGAACGTCCTGGTGGGCGTCACGACCAACGAGGACCTGGAGCGTCTGCACCCGGCCGTCGTCCGCCCCGGCCGCTGTCTGGCCCGCATCGAGGTCGGCCCGCTGACCCGCCCGGAGGCGGTGGGCTGGCTGGGCCGGGAGGACGGCGTGGGCCGCGACGGGGCGACCCTGGCGGAGCTGTACGCACTGCGCAGGGGTACGTCACCGACGTCGGTGCCGGACCAGCGGGCGGGGGCGGACTCGGGTCTGTACCTGTAGGAGGCCCCGGCCGGTGCTTTGATGGAGGTATGACCCTGTTCGTCGGCACGTCGGGGTGGCAGTACCGGGACTGGCGGGATGTCCTGTACCCGGCCGACGTGCCCATGCGGCTGTGGCTGGAGGAGTACGCGACGCGGTTCGCCACGGTGGAGATCAACAACGCCTTCTACCGGCTGCCGTCGCGGGAGACCTTCGAGAGCTGGCGGGATCGGGTGCCGCAGGACTTCGTGGTGGCGGTGAAGGCGAGCCGCTACCTGACGCACATCAAACGCCTGCGGGACCCCGAGGAGCCGGTACACCGCCTGATGAGCCACGCGGCGGGCCTCGGCGACCGCCTCGGACCGGTCCTGCTGCAGCTCCCGCCCACCCTGCGTGCCGACCCGGCCCTCCTCGACGACTGCCTCGCCCGCTTCCCCTCCGGCACCCGGGTCGCGGTCGAACCGCGCCACGACTCCTGGTGGACGCCGGAGGTGCGCGAGGTGCTGCAGACCCGGGGCGCGGCGCTGTGCTGGGCGGACGTACTGTCCCGTCCGGTCACCCCGCTGTGGCGGACCACCGACTGGGGCTACGTCCGCTTCCACGCGGGCCGCGCCGATCCGTGGCCGCACTACGGCCGCCGGTCCCTGACCTCCTGGGTCCACCGCATCGCGGAGGCATGGCCCGACGACCGGGACGTCTTCGCCTACTTCAACAACGACCTGCACGCGGCGGCGGTCCTGGACGCAACGGCATTCGCCCGAGTGGCGACGACGGCAGGGCTACGGGTGACACGTACGCCGCACCGTCTGCCGACGGCTCGCGCGGGGACGGCACGATGATCGATTGGTTCACGCCGGAAGGAAGATCTACTCCCCGTAAGCCGCCCGTAGTGCCTCCCGAGCCGCCGCCAGCGCCTCGGCCTCGCTGAGGCCCAGCCTCCGAACCCGCTCGGCATAAGCGGCAGCGGCCGTCGCCGCCTCCCGCTCGGCGGCCGAGCCCGCGGCAGCGAC
Organism: Streptomyces sp. NPDC001634; assembly: GCF_040298185.1. Taxonomy (NCBI): domain Bacteria; kingdom Bacillati; phylum Actinomycetota; class Actinomycetes; order Kitasatosporales; family Streptomycetaceae; genus Streptomyces; species Streptomyces sp. NPDC001634. The sequence goes on from NZ_JBEOZU010000031.1 coordinate 75,668, forward strand.
GAACGTCCCGTTGCGCCCCCGCGTCTCGATCACCCCGTCCTCCTCCAGCGCCCGGTACGCCTTGGCGACCGTATTGGCCGCGAGGCCGAGGGACTCGGCCAGCCCACGCACGGTCGGCAGCCGGTACCCCACCGGCAGCACCCCCGCCCGGGCCTGCTCGGAGATCTGCGCCCGCACCTGTTCGTACGGCGGCGCGCTCCCGTCGATATGGATCTTCAAGGTCACAGAGCGATTGTCCCGCACCCACCGGAAAATGAGAGGAAACCCCGCTCCTCCCCCGCGTAGCGTGCGCCCTCATGACTGTGATCGTGCGCGACCTCCGCCCCGATGTCCGAGCCGACACCGAGGGCTTCGCCCGGGTCCGGCAGCTCGCCCTTCCGTTCATCCTGTACACCCCGGAGTCCATCGCCTACGACGCCGCCCACATGCATCCCGACGCCCACTACCGGCCGCTCGTCGCCGAGGAGGACGGTGAGATCATCGGCACGGCCCAGGTCCACCTCGCCCACGACAGCCGGGAGCCCGGCCAGGCGAACGTCAACGTGTACGTGCACCCGGAGTGGACGCGCCGTGGCGCCGGTTCGCTCCTCGTCCGTGCCGCCGAGGAGCATCTGGCCGCCGTGGGCGCGACCAGGCTGTTCGCCTGGGTCCTGGACGAGCCCGGCAACCGCGCCTTCGCCGAGCGGCACGGCTACCGCGCGAGCCGCTCCGCGCACTTCCTCCGGCTGGACCTGGCCCACGGCACCCTGCCACCGCTTCAGGACCTCCCGCCGGGCGTCGAGCTGCGTACGGGCGCCGACTTCGCCGACGACCCGCGCCTCCTGTTCGACCTGGACGCGGAGGCGATGTCGGACGAACCGAGCGACATCGGCTACGAGTTCACCGACTACGAGGCCTGGCTGGAGGAGAGCTGGCACCACCCCCTCCTCAGCCACGAACTGACCACGGTCGCGCTCGTCGACGGCCGCCTCGCCGCTTTCAGCGCGGCCCGCACCGACGGCGGCACCCGCTACGGCACCGCGATGACCGGCACCGCCCGCGCCTTCCGCGGCCGTGGCCTCGCCAAGCTCGCCAAGAACGACTCCCTGCACCGCGCACGCGCGGCCGGCTTCACCGAGGCGTTCACGGGCAACGACGCGGGCAACGGCCCGATGATCGCGATCAACAAGTGGTTCGGCTACGAGATCTGCGCGACGGAGGTGCGGTATGTCCGCGAACTCGGCTGAGGCGACGACCCACATGGAGGTCGTCCTGGTCAAGGCGGGCCGTACGAAGATCCGTTACCCGGCCGAACTGCTGCACGACGACGGCACCCGGATCTCCGTACGCGCCCCCTGGGCGGGCGACGGTGTCCGTGACTTCGGCTTCGTACGGTTCGAGCCGGGGGATGTCTTCACCGAGCACTACTGGCGGGACCGCTGGTACGCCGTGAAGGAGGTCCGCGACGGGCAGGGCACCCTGAAGGGCTGGTACTGCGACATCACCCGGCCGGCCACGGTCTCCGGCACCGAACTGGTCGTGGAGGACCTCGACCTGGATCTGTGGCGCTCGGCGGACGGCCGGTCCGTACTCCGCCTCGACGAGGACGAGTTCGCGGCGAGCGGCCTGGCGGCTACGGACCCGCGGGCCGCCGCGGCCGCCGTACAGGCGCTCGACGCCCTCGAACTCCTCGCCCGTGAGGGCGACTTCGAGGCGCTGCTGGTCTGAGCCGGGCGGTCAGGGCACGGCCACCACCGCATACCGCTCGTCGTCCACCTCCCTCCCCCACAGCCGGGCGTCGCCCGACAGCCGCTCCACGCGTACGTCCCCGGCCAGGGGCGCGAGGAGGGCGGTGAGGTGGTCGGCGGGTATCCCGACGGGGCTCGTCGTCCCCCACACGCCCTCGACGATCACCATGCGCCCTCCGGGGCGCAGCAGTCCCCGCCAGCGCCGCAGGGCCCGCCCGGGGTCGGGCAGGGCCCACAGCACATGGCGGACGAGAACGACGTCGAAGAGTTGCTCGCCGACCGGCGGGGCCGCGCCGTCACCGACCAGGAAAACCGCGTCACGCCCGGCCAGTTTGGCGCGAGCGAGAGCGATCATGGCAGGCGACCGGTCCACGCCTGTCACCCGGTGTCCCCGCTCGGCAGCGAGGAGCGACAGACTGCCCGTGCCACAGCCGAGGTCCAGGACCTCGGACGCCCGGCCGGGCAGCCACGCCGCCAGCCGGTCCGCCCATGCCCCGCGCACCCTGGGGTCGCGCAGCCCGTGGTCCGGTTCGTCGTCGAAGGTGGCGGACGCGGCGTCCCAGTCCACGTCCGCTCCTGGGGCCGCCGAGGTTTCGGTGCCCTTGTTACTGGCCATGCTCCTGGTCACATTCCTGGTCATGCGGCCAGGGTGACAGCCACCACTGACAGTCGAATCGTGACAGCCACCACAGACAGACCGACAGCGATGAGGAACCCTCGCCAAAAGGGTCCACCTCTGTACAAAGGCGGACCCCGGTAGGCACAAGGAGGCAGCCATGCGCCGAGTGACCGTGCACAAGCCCCTGAAGAAGACCGACTCCCGCAGGGCGCGGGAGGAATCCGACGAGCGCCCCGTCGAGCGCCCGGAGGTCCGGAAGGACATCGCACGCCTGTGGTGGCCGGACGGCTGAGCCGCCCGTTCCGCCCGGTCACCCCTGGGACTTCACGAGAACTACCGGTCCAGCCGCTTGCGGTAGTGGACACGGTCGTACGGTCCGTCGACGCGGCGCTCCACGACCTCGTACCCGTAACTCGGGTAGATCTCCTGGTTCTCCCACATCATCGCGTTCGTATAGAGCCTGACCTCGGGCAGCCCGAGCGCACGCGCGCGAGCGTCCACGAAGGCGAGCAGCCGCCGCCCCACGCCCCGTCCCTGGGCATCGGGGTGTACGGCGATGCTGTCGAGGAAGAGATGATCCTCGCGGGCCTCCACCACCACGAGGCCGCTCACCGGCTCCCCCGTCACGAACACCCGCCCCTCGGCCACGTTCGCCGCGTGGTCCGCCTCCATGGGCTGCGGCACCACTCCGATGCGCTCGATGTAGTGGTGGTACGCCGCATCGGTCACGGCCCGCACGGCCGGTACGTCGGCAGCGACGGCCGGCCTGACCTCCTCGGCCCTCATGGCGTCTGTGATGGCATCTGTCATGGGCCGCACGGTACTTACCTGATCGCAGTCTCAGCACTTCCTTAACGCGAGCATAAGGATCTCCTCCACCCGGCTCCAGCAGGCGATTTCACGGTTTCTTGGGGCTAGCTTGCTGATCGCCCCCCCACGGGACCGTTCCGAGGAGTTCCCCCATGTCCGTACGCCGCGCAGTCGCCGTCCTCGTCACCGTCGGCGCCGCCCCGCTGGCTCTCGTCGGGCCGGGCGCCGTGTCCGCGGCCGCGCACGGATCGATGGGCGACCCGGTCAGCCGGGTGTCACAGTGCTATGCGGAGGGTCCCGAGCACCCCACGTCGGCCGCGTGCAGGGCGGCGGTCGCAGCCGGTGGCACGCAGGCGCTGTACGACTGGAACGGCATACGGATCGGTGACGCGGGCGGCCGGCATCGGGCGCTGATCCCGGACGGCAAGCTGTGCAGCGCGAACAACGACGAGTTCAAGGGGCTGGACCTGCCCCGCGCCGACTGGCCCGCAACCGCCGTGCACAGCGGCTCGTACACCTTCAAGTACCGGGTGACCGCCCCGCACAAGGGCACCTTCACGGTCTACCTCACCAAGCCCGGCTACGACCCGTCGAAACCGCTCGCCTGGGCGGACCTGGACCTCGCGCACCCGGTCGCCACGGCAACCGACCCGGTCGCCTCGGGTGGCTTCTACACGTTCTCCGGCACCCTCCCGCAGCGCTCCGGCAAGCAGGTGCTGTACGCGATCTGGCAGCGCTCGGACAGCCCGGAGGCGTTCTACTCCTGCTCGGACGTCACCTTCGGCGGTGCCGGCGGCGGTACGACGAGCGGTCCGGCCCCGGCGCCGTCCGCCTCCGCGCCTTCCGAGCGGCAGATCGAGGACGGTGCCGGCAGGTCGACCGTCGGACACCACGGTCACGGTGACGACGGTGCCGGTACGCCGGGGGCGGCGCACACGTCGGCGGCGGGCGCCGGCGTGGAATCCACCCCGGCCAACGAGCCGGAGGCGGCCGGTGTCTCCGGGCATCTCGCCGAGACCGGTGGCGACGGCAGCACCCCGTATCTCGCGATCGGCGGTGCGGCCACCCTGGCCCTCGGCGCGGCGGCCCTGTTCGCCTCGGTCCGCCGGCGCCCGACGAGCGGCGGCCGGCACAGCCGCTGAGGCGGCCGTGGAACGCGGGGCCTGTCCGGCGGCTCAGGCCGGACAGGCCCCGGATCATGCGTCAACCGAGCACTGACGCACAGGTGGTGGCGGTGGCGTGCGCAGGGTCGAGCGAGTTGGCCACCTCGTGGAAGGCGATCCGGTCGGTCAGCCCGATCAGGGCGTGCTCCGACAGGTCGAGCGGGCACAGGTCCTGGAGCAGGACGTTGTTGACGTCGGAGCCGCTCAGGTACTGGCTGCGGTACGGCGTGACCACCTCGTCGTACTTGGTGGCGATGACCGTGTAGTGGACGCCGGGCACGGTGTCGCCGCCCGCGTTGAGCTTGGTCAGGAACGCCGAGCCGACGACCTGGTCGGCGAGCCCGGGTGTGGCCGTGGAGAGCAGGTCCTCGGCGCCGGGGAAGTACGGCAGCAGGTTGGTGAGCCCGTCCAGGGTGGTGCCGTGGTTGTTGGGAGCGATGCCGACGAGAGCGTTCACCTTGGCGGCGCCGCCGAGGAACTTGAGGTAGTAGCGGGGCATCATGCCGCCTTCGGAGTGGCCGACGATGTCGACCTTGGCGGTGCCGGTCGCGGCGAGCACCTTGTCGACGAAGGCCTGGAGTTGCTCTGCGGATTTGTCGATGGCGCCGAGTCCGTAGAAGAGGGGGACGCCCGGCAGCTGGCCGTAGTCGAGCGAGAAGACGCAGTAGCCGCGGTCCTCCAGATAGGGCGCCAGGGCCAGCCAGTTGTCGACGGAGTTCGCGAGGGTCCCATGGACGAGGACGACGGGGCGGGGATGGGCGGCGGACGGCTTGCAGGAGTAGTCGTTCCAGCCGCTGCTCGGCGCGGCGGCCTCGGCGGTGGCGGCGGGGACGACGGCGACGGCGGTCGTCAGGAGGAGCGCGGCAAGCGGTCTGAACAGGCGTTTCCAGTGCAGCATCGAGTGATCTCCTTGCGGCTCACGGGAAGTACGACGGCTTTACGCCCCGGTGATCCGGATCACGAGGATGCTGTTCACCCGTCAAGTTACGGACGAGTAGGTGACGTGTGAAGTTACGTGTCGGTAAAAAATTTCAGTGATAGCCGACGGCGGCTGCGACCCCTGGTAATGGCCTGAACGTATGTGACGGCTCATCACCATGCGGGTTTTACCGGCCCATAGGGCGCGATACGCAGCAACTGACGCTGCAGGGAACGAAGTTCGGGCTCGCCGAGCAGCTCCAACCAGGGTCGTACGGCATCCACCGCGGCCTCCTCGGCGGCCCGCGTACAGGCCCAGCCCCGCTCGGTCAGAACGACCAGCCGGGCCCGCGCATCCTCGGGATGCGGCCGCCGCTCGGCATAGCCCTTGCGCACGATCTCGTCGACGAGCTGGCTGGCCGCCTGCTTGGTCACCCCGAGGTGGGCGGCCAGCTCCGTGACGGTCGCGCCGCCCGGGGCGAGCCTGGCGAACGCGAAGCCGTGCGCGGGCCGCATCCCCTCGAAGCCGCGCGCGACGACGCCGTCATTGATGCGTTGCGTCAGCTCACCCGCGACGGCGAGCAGGGCGGTGGACAGGGCCATGGCCTCGGAGTTCTGCACGAGGGAATTGAAACACCCTTGACGAGACGGTCAAGCAGCTTGACCATAGGAACCGGAAGATTAGTCAAGCAGCTTGACCATCTCTCTGGAGGTAGCCATGCCTGTCGTCCGCTCGTCCGAAGCCGTCACCCATGAGATGCACGGCGCCCGTTTCGTCTCGTACGCCACCTCCCTGACCGGCAGCAAGGAGCTGTGCGCATGGCGCGGCGAGATCCCCGCCGGAACCCGCGCCCCCCTCCACACCGTCAACCGGGAGGAAATCTTCCATCTGCTCAGCGGCGAGCTGCTGATCACGCTCGACGGTCACGCCGAGCGGATCACGGCGGGCGACACGGTGATCATCAACCCCGGCGCGACCGTCGGCGTCGAGAACCCGACGAGCGAGGTCGCCATCTCCTGGGTCACCACTTCCATCGGCCTGGAGGCGGTGCTCGCCGACGGCACCCGTATCACTCCCCCGTGGGCCCGCTGACCCGTGGGGCGCGGCAGCAGCAGACTGCCGGTATCGCGGATCTGGCTCACGGGTCCGACCCGCTGCGCATCGTCCGGGTGGCCATCGCGGGGGCGTATGTCGACCGTGTGGGCGGATGCGCTGAAGGACTGCGTCGAGTCGTGGCCGGCGGGCGCCGGGGCGAGAGCATCACACCGGCCATCGACGCCCTCTTCCTCCTGGGCAACCACGCATGGCTGACCGGGCAGTGGCCGGACCTGGGACAGGCAGCCCGCGAAGGACGGGACCTGTGCGATCGGTACAACTACCCGATGCTCGCCCGGCCGGGGAAATTCCTCCTGGCCTGCACGGCGGCGGCGTGCGGCTCCCTCGGCACTCACCGGCCGGATCCGACCAACACCCACCACGGTCTGCTTCTGGTCGACAACGAGGACCTGGTGCGGCGGACTCGACGAGGGCGACGCCGTGCGTTTCACCGCCACGGGCGCGGGCACCGGGTCGGCGCCACCGAGCCCGCCGAGATCCTCGTACGGGAGATGCACGCCACCGTCGCCGTGTGACCGGGCCGAGAACGGGACCGACAGTTCAACGTGAACCTCTGCTAGAAGCCTCTGCGCACACCCCCGTCGACCGACAGCATCACGCCTGTCAGGTACGAAGCGGCGGGCGACAGCAGGAATGCTGCGCTCCGGCCGAACTCGTCCGGGGTTCCGTAGCGGCGCAGGGGGACGCCGGTGGTCGCACGGGCGCGGGCGACGGCGTCCTCGCCGGTCCCTGCGTCGAGTTCGCGGACCCGGTCGGTTTCGATGAGGGCGGGCACGAGACCGACGACGCGGATGCCCCGGGGACCGAGCTCGTTCGAGAGATTCTTCGCGTAACCGGCCAGGCCCGGCCGCAAGGCATTGGAGATCGCGAGGGCAGGAATCGGCTCGTACACGGAGCTGGAGAGAACGAAGCCGATGACACCTCCCTCGCCCAGCTCCGCCGCGACGGCGCGGGAGAGCCGCACTGCACCGAGGAAGACCGACTCGAAGGCGGCGCGCCACTGGTCGTCGTCGATCATGTCCGACGTACCTGGCGGCGGCCCGCCGACGCTGATGAGCACCCCGTCCAGCCGCTTGAAGGCATCGCGAGCCGCGGCGATCAGTCGGTCCGGAGTCCCGGTGTCGGCGTTGTCGGCCACGACACCGACTGCCCGTCCCGGGCCGCCGAGTTCCTCCTCAGCGGCGGCCACCGACTTCTCGCTGCGGCCGCTGACGACCACCCTCGCGCCCTCCGCCACCAGTTCGCGCGCGGTGGCCCTGCCCAGCCCGCGGGTGCCACCGGTGACGATGTACACCCGGTCCTTCAGTCCAAAGTCCATGACTGCTGTCTCCCATCTGTTTGTCTCCCGTCCGGTTGCGCGGGCCGCACGGCCTACAACATCGCCTTCTGGGGTTGCGTCGGCACCACGATGACCGTGGTGGTGCCGGCGGTCAGAGCCGCCTTGAACTCCCGCTCCAGGTCCTGAGCGGTCTCCACGTCGACCCCTCGGCATCCGAAGGCGCGGGCCACCGGTGCGCCAATCCGATCCTGTTCGACAAACGCGTCCTCGTCGCGAAATGCGGTCCGTTCGGTGACGGCACGTTTGACGGCTGCCACGGCCAGCGGGAGCGAGGAGTCCCGGAGCGAAACGGCGCGGACGTGTGGATCCGGCCCCGGCTGGTCGGCGGGTGTCAGGTGAGGCGACGGAGGGTGTCGGGGGTGAGGTCGGCGAGGGTGGGGTAACCGTCGGCGGCCATGAGCACGTCGGCTTCGGCGAGCAGGGCCCGCAGGACGTGGACGATGCCGTCTTCACCGCCGTAGGCGAGGCCGGAGATCGGCCTTTCGCCGGGTTCAGGTTCTGAGTGTGGTTGCCGTAGCCAGGGTGGCGGGACGTACGGCCTCTGCCCCGAAACGTCGGCGGGCCCGGTCTGCGGCGGCTTCGGCGGCGCGGGCTCGGGCGTCGCCCGGGTCCAGGGAGAGCTGGCGGTAAGCGCCGCCGGCCGGCAGCAGGCCGTCGGCGCGGATTGCGAAGGCACGGACCCGTGCTCGCTGCAGCCCGAAGGCGGTCAGCAGACCCAGAGCAGTTGCGGCGAGGGCCGGTGAGTGGTTGGTGGGTTCCGACAGCTTGCGCATGCGCGTGGTGGAACTGCGGTCGGCGTACCGCACCGTGAGGGTGATTCGGCCGGCGACTTGGCGTTCACCGCGCAGGCGCTGACCGATTTGGTCGGCGAGCCCCAGGACGGCTCGGTGATGCTGTGCCGGATCGAGGCAGTCCCGGTCGAACACGAGGTCGGCGGTCAGGTACGCCGCTGGTTCCATGGGGGTGACCGGGCGGGGGTCGTGACCACGGGCGCGCTCGGCCAGCAGCCGTGCCTGGCCGACGCCGAGGAGGCGCTGCAGGGTCGCCGAAGGTGTGTCGACGACCTGGCCGATGGTGTGCAGGCCGTATCTACCGAGCGTTGACGCCGTGGTGCGGCCGATACCGGGCAGCGCGGTGACCGGTCGGGGGTACAGCCATTCGGCGGCCCGCTCGACGGGAACCCAGGTGGTGTCTCCCGGCGCGGACGCGTCGGCCGCCATGGCCGCCAGCATGCGGTTGCCCGCGAGCCCGGCGCTGCTGTCGATGCCGTAGAGGGCCTTCAGCCTGATCTTCGCCAGCTGGACCACGTCGTAGGGGGACAGGTCGAAGTAGCGGAGCGCCGAACTCAGGTCCAGCTGCACGGCGTTGGGCGGGACGGCCTGGACGTGGGGCGTGATACCAGACATCAGTTCGATTACGTCGGCGTACTGGTCCTCGGTCAGGGCGGCGTGCAGATAGAGGTGGGCGATGTGCCGCCGGCGCGTGGTCATCCTGCACTCCCTGGGCTGGTGTAGCCGAACTTCTTCAGGTCGGCCGAACGGCTGCCGGCGGGCTGCAGGTCGGCGTACGGGTGCAGGCGGGCACCGGTGGTGCCGTTGGCCAGGGTGCGCTGCGGCTGGGCGGGGGTCGGGTGCGGGTGGCTCTCGCCGAGGAGAGCGAGCGCGGCCTCGGGGCCGTTGTCGCGGCGGGCCGTGGCGATCTCGTCCAGGTCCCAGGCCATGGTGCCGACGACGGTGCGGCGGGTGCCGCGTACCTGGACCGTGCCGCGGACCAGCAGCAGCCCGCTGTGGAAGACGGTGTGCGCGCAGGCCGGGTGGGAGTCCTCGAAGAACGCCAGGTCGACCAGGCCGGAGCCGTCCTCCAGGGTGACGAAGATGATCCGCTTGCCGCTGGCGATCGGCGGGGTCTGGGTCGAGGCCCGCACGCCGGCGACGAGCACCTGCTGACCGGCCCGCATCCCGGCCAGATGCGCCGCGTCGGTCGCGCCGATCTCCCGCAGCAGCCGGTGATGGTGCTCCATCAGGTGCTTGGAGACGTCGATGCCGAGGGTGCTCAGCTCGGCGCTCAGGGCTTCGCGTCCGGTCATCTCCGGAAGGCCGCTCGGCTCCGCTCCGCCGATGGCACCCGCATCGAGGGGCAGTTGTCCCTTGCCCGCGGACCGGTTGCGGGAGGCCCGGTGGAGTTCGGCGATCTGCAGCAGTAGGTCGCGGCGCGTGAGGCGTCCGTCGTGGAGAGAGTTCAGGGCGCCGATTTCCGCGAGGCGTTCGGCGATGGGCCTGCTGGGATGGGCCCGCTGCCAGAAGTCCGACAGCGATCCGTACGGCTGTCCCTCCTCGATCCGCGCGCACTCGTCCTCGCTGATGCCGTGCACCGCGGACAGTGCGAGCCGTACACCCCACTGCTCCCCGTCGGCCTTCTCCACGGTGTGCTTCACCTTGGAGTGGTTGATGTCGACGGGCAGGACCGGCACGCCGCGGCGGCGGGCGTCGGAGACGAGGACCCGCTTGGGCCACATACCGGGGTCGTGTTCGAGGAGGCCGGCCAGCAGGAACGCCGGATAGTGCGCCTTGAGCCAGGCGCTCTGCAGGGCGGGGACGGCGAAGGCGACCGCGTGGGCCCGGCAGAAGCCGTAGGCTCCGAAGGCCTCGACGGTCTTCCACACCTCGTCCCGGACGGCCGCGCTGTAGCCGCGGGCCCCTGCCTGACGGTGGAACCAGTCCTTGAGCTGGGGCAGCCGGTTCTTGTCGCCGAGGGCCCGCCGGGCGATCTCGGCCAGCGCGCGGTCGCAGCCGGTCATCACCGACAGCGTCTCGATGATCTGCTCGTGCCAGATGGTCACGCCGTAGGTGTCGGCGAGCACCGGCTCCAGGTCCGGGTGTGCGTAGGACGGCGCGCCGCCGTGGCGTGCGGCGATGTACCGCTCGGGCATGCCGCCCGCGACCGGCCCGGGACGGAAGAGGCTGATGTCGGCGATGACGTCCTGCGGATTGCGCGGCTGCAGCCGGGACAGAAGATCCTGCTGGCCGGGCGACTCCAGCTGGAACAGTCCGAGGGTCTGGCTCTCCTGGATGAGCTTGAACGCGAAGACGTCGTCGAGCGGCACCTGTCGTGGGTCGTCCAGGTCGATGTGGTTGCCGGTCGTCCGTTCGATCTCCGCGACGGCATGAGCCATCGCGGACTGCATCCGGACTCCCAGAACGTCGAGTTTGATGTTGCCCAGCGCCTCGATCTCCTCCTTCGCCGCCATCGCCATCGGATAGTCGCCCTGCGGAGTCGGCTGCACCGGCAGCCGGTCCAGAAGGGTCGCGTCGCTGATGACCACGCCGCAGGGGTGCATGGCCATGCCGTGGACCAGGGAGTCGAGGCCCTCGGCGAGCTCCCACAGGGGCCCGTACCTGTGCGCCTCGCCGGCCAGCTGCCGCAGTTCGGGCAGTTCGGCGAGTGCGCCTGTGATGTCGCAGGCCCGCAGGTGCGGGAAGCTCTTGGCGATCCGGTCGACGTCCGCGGGCGCGATTCCGAGGGCGAGGCCGGTGTCCCGCAGGGCCCGGCGGGCGCGGTAGGTCTCGGGCATCGCGGTGACCGCCACCCGTTCCTTGCCGAACCGGTCGAAGATCGTGTCGTAGCACTCCAGCCGTCGGGCGGACTCCACGTCGATGTCGATGTCGGGCAGCGAGCCGCGGCGCACGCTCAGGAAGCGTTCGAACAGCAGGTGGTGGTCGAGCGGGTTGGCCGTGGCGATGTCCAGCGCGTGGCAGACCATCGAGCCCGCGCCCGAGCCGCGGGCCGCGACCCGGATGCCCTTCGCCCGGATGTCGGCCACGACCTGGCCCACAGCGAGGAAGTACGAGTCGTAGGCCAACTTGGAGATCACGGCGAGCTCTTCGTCCAGTCGTTCCAGCGCGGCGCGGTCACGGTCCAGACCGCGCCGGGCCAGGCCTTCTTCGCACCGCAGGCGCAGCAGCCGGGCCGCACCGTCCGCTCCGGGATCGGCGCCGAGCACTTCCGGTTCCGGGAGGTGCGGTGTGCCAAGGCCTAGGTCGGACACAGGATCGACGGTGCACGCGGCCGCCGTGGCGGCGGTGTCCGCCAGCAGGCGACGCGCCCGTCGGGCGTCGGCTCCGGCGCATTCGGCGATCATCTGCGCGATGCCCGCCATCCTTCCCTCGTCCTTGAGCCAGCGCTGCCCGCTGTCCAGACGACGCCAGTCGATGGGCCGCAGCAGCCGCGCGGCGTCCAGCACGTCGGCGAGACGGTGCTGGTCCGGGTCGGCGTAGCGGACGGCGTTGGCGAGCACGGCGGTCGTACCGGTGCGGTCGGCCAGCGCCAGGGTGCGGGCGGCCAGGCGAAGCGATCCCGGTCCGGCGCCAAAACGTTTCTGCGCAACGACCTCCAACCGGACCCCACTCCCGAAGATCTCCCGCCACGGCGCCAGCAGCTTCACCGCGACGTCCTCCCGGCCCACCGCCAGCGCCCTCACCGGCTCCGAGAGCGGGCCGAGCAGGACCACCAGGCCGGGACCGCCGTGCTCACGCAACGCCTCCCACGGCACCACCGGCGCCCTGCCGGCCACCGCACCTGCATGGGCAGCCGAGGTGATGCGGCACAGCCGGGCCCATCCCGCCCGATTCTGCGCGAGCAGCACGAACCGCAGCGGCGGCTCGATCACGTGCGCACCACCGCGCGCCGGAGTACGACGCCGCTGCCCGGGAGGAGGGGGCGCGATGGCCTCCACCGCCAGGTCGATGCCGAAGACCGGCCGGATCCCCGCTCCGGCGCAGGCCTCGGCAAAGCGAACGGCACCAGTGACCGTGTCCCGGTCGGTCAGCGCGAGCGCCGCCATGCCCCGCTCGGCCGCCCTTCGAACAAGGTGCTCCGGATGGGCGGCGCCATAGCGAGCGGAGTAACCGGACGCGACGTGCAGATGGGCGAAGCCCGCCATGCCGCACCTCCATCACTCCACCCCTTTTCAGCCATATGCCCGATACGTTCATCGTACGCTCGTTCGATTACTCTAACCCCATCAGTCCCGGTCAGCGACCAGATTCGAATGTGTCGGCGATTCTTTGGCGAGGTGAGCAGCGGCCGAGACGGGCACCGCCCCGTCACCTCCCCAGCCGGGTGGAACAGTTGGGGGAAATCGCCCCCGTGGCGTGCATCGCGCCACTAACTCTCGAACACCCGTTCCCATCTCTCCCGCCCCCACCATAGCCACCTTTCGAACTAGAGTGCGACATCTGTTGTGGTCCACCCCACCTGCGCAAACACACAACTGGAAGCCGGTCCGGAGGCTAGGCTTCGGCCGCACCGATCGAACGAGAACCACACGTACTGTTTGAAACTGATCGGATCGAGCCAGGGGACCGAGAGATGGGGACACGATGAGCATGGCCACGAGGACGGGCACGCAGTCGTCCGTGCCGCACGTTGCCGACAGCCACGGTCTGATCCGTGTGCACGGTGCACGTGAGAACAACCTCAAGGACGTGAGCATCGAGATCCCCAAGCGTCGGCTGACGGTGTTCACCGGTGTCTCGGGATCGGGCAAGAGCTCGCTGGTGTTCGACACGATCGCCGCGGAGTCGCAGCGGCTGATCAATGAGACCTACAGCGCCTTCGTGCAGGGTTTCATGCCCACGCCGGCGCGGCCGGAGGTCGACGTCCTGGACGGGCTGACGACCGTGATCACCGTCGATCAGCAGCGGATGGGGGGCGACCCCCGCTCCACGGTCGGCACCGCCACGGACGCCAATGCGATGCTGCGCATCCTCTTCAGCCGGCTCGGCACGCCGCACATCGGCTCGCCCAAGGCGTTCTCCTTCAACGTCGCCTCGGTCAGTGGAGCGGGTGCGGTCACCCTGGAGCGCGCCGGGCAGACCGTGAAGGAGCGTCGCAGCTTCAGCATCACCGGCGGCATGTGTCCGCGCTGCGAGGGCCGGGGCACGGTCACCGATCTCGACCTGGCCCAGCTCTTCGACGAGAGCAAGTCGCTCAACGAGGGCGCGATCACCGTCCCCGGCTACAAGTCGGGCGGCTGGAACTACCGGCTCTACACCGAGTCGGGCTTCTACGACCCGGACAAGCCGATCCGCGACTACACCAAGAGAGAGCTGCACGACTTCCTGCACCGCGAGCCGACCAGGATGAAGATCGCGGGCATCAACATGACCTACGAGGGTCTGATCCCGCGGATCGAGAAGTCGATGCTCTCCAAGGACAAGGGGGCGATGCAGCCGCACATCCGGGAGTTCGTGGACCGGGCGGTCACCTTCACCACCTGCCCCGACTGCGAGGGCACCCGGCTCACCGAGGCGGCCCGGTCGTCGAAGATCGAGGGGGTCAGCATCGCCGACGCCTGCGCGATGCAGATCAGCGACCTCGCCGCGTGGGTCCGGGGGCTTCGGGAGCCGTCGGTGGCGCCGCTGCTGGCCAAGCTGCAGCACACCCTCGACTCGTTCGTGGAGATCGGCCTGGGCTACCTCGCGCTGGAGCGGCCGGCGGGCACGCTGTCGGGCGGCGAGGCGCAGCGCGTCAAGATGATCCGTCACCTCGGCTCCTCGCTCACCGACGTCACCTACGTCTTCGACGAGCCCACCACCGGCCTGCACCCCCATGACATCCAGCGGATGAACGGCCTGCTGCTGCGGCTGCGGGACAAGGGCAACACGGTCCTCGTGGTGGAGCACAAGCCGGAGGTGATCGCGATCGCCGACCACGTCGTCGACCTCGGCCCCGGCGCAGGCACGGCGGGCGGCACCATCTGCTTCGAGGGCACCATCGAGGGCCTGCGGAGCGCCGGCACCCTCACGGGCCGCCACCTCGACGACCGGGCCTGTCTCAAGGAGACGGTGCGCACGCCCACCGGAGCACTCGAGATCCGCGCCGCGACGATGCACAACCTGCAGGGTGTGGACGTCGACATCCCGCTCGGGGTGCTGACCGTCATCACCGGCGTCGCCGGCTCCGGCAAGAGCTCGCTGGTGCACGGCTCGATCCCCGCCGGCGCGGGCGTGGTGTCGGTGGACCAGGGCGCGATCCGCGGCTCCCGGCGGAGCAACCCGGCCACCTACACCGGACTGCTCGACCCGATCCGCAAGGCGTTCGCGAAGGCGTGCGGTGTGAAGCCGGCGCTGTTCAGTGCCAACTCCGAGGGCGCCTGCCCCACCTGCAACGGCGCCGGCGTCGTCTACACCGATCTGGCGATGATGGCCGGGGTCGCCACCACCTGCGAGGACTGCGAGGGCAAGCGGTACCAGGCGTCGGTGCTGGAGTACCACCTCGGCGGCCGCGACATCAGCGAGGTGCTGGCGATGTCGGTGACCGAGGCGGAGGAGTTCTTCGGCGCGGGCGAGGCGCACACGCCCGCGGCCCATCGGATACTGCAGCGTCTGGCCGACGTCGGGCTCGGCTACCTCAGCATCGGCCAGCCGCTCACCACACTGTCCGGCGGTGAGCGGCAGCGGCTCAAGCTGGCCACCCACATGGCCGCCAAGGGCGGCGTCTACGTCCTCGACGAGCCGACCGCCGGCCTGCACCTCGCCGATGTCGAGCATCTGCTCGGCCTGCTCGACCGGCTCGTCGACTCCGGCAAGTCGGTCATCGTCGTCGAACACCACCAGGCGGTCATGGCACACGCCGACTGGATCATCGACCTCGGCCCCGGCGCGGGCCACGACGGCGGCAGGATCGTCTTCGAGGGCACCCCCGCCGACCTCGTCGCCGCCCGTTCCACCCTCACCGGCGAACACCTCGGGGCCTACATCGGCGCCTGACCGAGACCCGCACGGACATCGTCCGTGCGCACAGAGGGCTACGACGTCACGGGCGCATACGAAAGTCCCGCTCCCAAGGTGCGGGAGCGGGACTCCGTCGGGTCGGCGGGAGGGTCAGCCGATCTGGGCGCCGAAGGCCGAGAGCGCCGCGGTGACCGGCTGGAAGAAGGTCTCGCCGCCCGAGGTGCAGTCGCCGCTGCCGCCCGAGGTGAGGCCGATCGCGGTGTCGCCGTCGAAGAGAGCGCCGCCGCTGTCACCCGGCTCGGCGCAGACGTCGGTCTGGATGAGGCCGCTGACCGTGCCCTCCGAGTAGTTCACCGTGGCGTTCAGACCGGTGACCGTGCCGGAGTGCACCTGGGTCGTCGAGCCGCTGCGGGTCACCTTCTCGCCGACGGTCGCGTCGCCCGCCTTGGTGATCTGCTGCGAGGAGCCGTTGTAGAGGTCGACGGCGCTCGGGTGGTCGACATCGGCGGTGTACTTGACCAGGCCGTAGTCGGTGCCCGGGAAGTGGGACTCCTCGTTCTGGCCGATGACGTTGCCGCTGGAGTCCGACCAGCTGGAGATCGCCTGGGTGCAGTGTCCGGCGGTGATGAAGTACGGCCGGCCGTCCTTGACCACGTTGAAGCCGAGCGAGCAGCGCCCGCCGGAGCCGGTGATGGCGTCGCCGCCCGCGATGAAGGGCTTGAACTCGCCCTTCGAGCGCTTGAGTTCGGCCTTGCCGCCGAGCCCGTCGACCACCTTGGAGAGCTTGGCCCACTCGGCCTTCGAAACGGTCCTGTCGGCCGTGACCAGGACCTTGTTGGTCCTGGGGTCGGTCGCCCAGGAAGTGCCGGGAATGGTCGCGTCCTTCTTGAGCAGGGTGCGGGCGCCGTCCAGCTCGGCCAGGGAGTTCTGGACGACTCTGGCCCTCGCCCCGGCCGTCCGGACCGTCTTCGCGGCCGCCTCGTCGAGCACGTTGACGACGAGCTGCTTCGTCTTCGCGTCGTAATACGTTCCGGCCGCGTCGGCGCCCAGGTCCTTGCCGAGCGTCGAGGCGAGCTTTCCGGCCGCGGTGACCGAGAGGGTCTGAGGGGCCTCGGTCTTCGGGGCCTCGCTCGCGTTCGCATTCTGGAAGGTGACGCCGGCGGCGATCAGCGCGGCGATGCCCGCGCCGGCCATGGCGGCCCGCCGCTTGGGTATGCGTCGGTGCTTCAACTCACGTCCTCCTGTGGGGGGTCGGCCGCAGGGGTTGTGGGGACCGCCGCGGCCGGAAGGCGTAGGGGCACGGAGGCGGCGCACCACAGAAGCCACGCTCGTACCCACCGTGCGGCGCCCACTATTCCGAGGCCCGCAGGGAGCACACAAGGTCGACTTCAGGACGCGCGTACGCCAACAGGCGTGCGCCCTCCGCGCCGTGGCTGCCCCTGATATCCGCTACTCGATTCCCGCTGCAAATGCCGCGTGAGGGTTATCCCTGTGCGGCCCACGAGGTCTAGTCCTGTCCGGATTTCGCCTCAGCGGGATCAGGATCCAGGACGGGTGGGGCGGACGGGAGTTGCTCCTGCACCGATTGCTCGGCCATTTGGGGCGCCACCGGAGCCTGCTGCAGGGGCGCCGCCGGAGCCTGCTGGGGCACCCCGGCCACCGGCTGCTGCGCCCGCTCCAGGAACCGCAGCAGTTCCACCGGGAAGGGCAGGACGAGCGTGGAGTTCTTCTCGGCGGCGACCGCCACCACGGTCTGCAGCAACCGCAGTTGCAGCGCGGCGGGCGTCTCGGACATCTGCTGCGCCGCCTCCGCCAGCTTCTTGGAGGCCTGGAGTTCCGCGTCGGCGTTGATGACGCGGGCCCGCCGCTCCCGGTCGGCCTCGGCCTGCCGGGCCATGGACCGCTTCATGGTCTCCGGCAGCGACACGTCCTTGATCTCGACGCGGTCGATGGTGACGCCCCACTCCACGGCCGGGCTGTCGATCATCAACTCCAGCCCCTGGTTGAGCTTTTCGCGGTTGGAGAGCAGATCGTCCAGCTCGCTCTTGCCGATGATGGACCGCAGCGAGGTCTGCGCCATCTGCGAGACGGCGAACCGGTAGTCCTCGACCCGGACGATCGCCTCGGCCGGCGAGGTCACCTTGAAGTAGACGACGGCGTCCACGCGCACCGTGACGTTGTCCCGGGTGATGCCCTCCTGCGCGGGCACCGGCATCGTCACGATCTGCATATTGACCTTGCGGAGCCGGTCGACGAAGGGCACGACCATCGTGAGCCCGGGTCCGCGCACCTCGGGCCTGAGCCGCCCCAGGCGGAACACCACCCCCCGCTCGTACTGTTTGACGACCCGGGCCGCCGCCATCGCATAGACGGCCCCGGCGGACGCGAGGGTCACTCCCGCCGCCACCAGCTCCTCGACCATGTCGGCCCCCCAGGGTCCGAAGTGGGCGTGTTCAGGGGAGTACGCGCGTACTTACCGCGTGTACTCCGACGGTAACTCGGTCGGGCGAACAAGGGCGAGCCCCCGCACGCCACATGCGTACGGGGGCTCGTTTTCATGGCTCGGTTCGCCTCCGGGCGCTACAGCCTGTGTTGAGAGCAGGCCATGCTCAGCCCTTCGGGCCTCCGCGCTGCCCCGAGCTCTTCGAGCAGGGGGACCCCAGCGCTCTCAACACAGGCACACCCCTTCGGTTCACTCGCCGTTGCTGCCGGCTGCAGTGCGGGGGCCGGAGCGTCAGCCGACGCTGACGCCATAGGCGCTCAGCGCCTCGGTGACCGGCTGGAAGAAGGTCGTACCGCCGGAGGTGCAGTCGCCGCTGCCGCCGGAGGTCAGACCGTAGGCCACGCTGCCCGCGTAGAGCGGACCGCCGCTGTCGCCGCCCTCGGCGCAGACCGTGGTCTGGATGAGGCCGTAGACGATGTCGCCGCTGCCGTAGTTGACGGTGGCGTTCAGGGCGGTGACCCGGCCGCTGTGCGTGCCGGTGGTGGAGCCGCGCCGGTAGACGGTCGTGCCCACGCTCGGAGTGGCCGCGCTGCTGATGGTCTGGCTGCCGACCTTGCTCGGGTGTGCGATGGAGGAGTTGGTGTAGCGCACCAGGGCGTAGTCGTTGCCCGGGAAGCTGTAGCTGACGTTCGTGCCCAGCACGGTGGAGTGGCTGGAGTTGGAGTACCAGGTGGAGGCGACCTGGCCGCAGTGACCGGCGGTCAGGAAGTAGTAGGTGCTCCCGCTGTGCACGTTGAAGCCGAGCGAGCAGCGGTACTGGCCGCCGTAGATGGCGTCGCCGCCGGTGATCAGCTTGTTGAACCTGCCTGGGGTGTGCTTGATGGTGAGGGCGCCGGCGTTGCTTCCGGCCTCCTTCTTGATCTTCGAGATCCCGGCCTTGGAGACCGTGCTGTCGACGGTGACGACGACGCGGTTCGTCTTGGGGTCGACGGCCCAGGCGGTGCCCGCGACATCGGACTTGAGCACCGAGTCGCTCGCCTTGGTGAGCTGGTTCGCGCTGAAGGTCTGCGCGTCGCTCGCGCTCGCGTTGGGGACGGCGAACGCGGCGGCGGCCACGAATCCGGTGGCCACGGCGATCAGCCGGGTCCGTCTCGCGATACCGCTTGTGGGGGTGGTGCGCTTGATCCTCACTTTTCGTTCCCTCCAAGGGAAGTCGGGGGCCCACGTGGGGATTGGGGCCCGTGAGGCGCAGCCAGGGGCGGCTTGTCCGGATTCCGGACAAGCCGTGGCCCTGACAAGCGCTGTGGGGGAGTATTCGGCGGCGCGACCGACGGGCGCAAGGGTGCCTTTCGGCCGTACAGCGTTCAACTTGCCGACTTCTTACTGGAGTTGGCGGAACTTCTAAAGGAGGGTGCGCTCCCCCGCCTCGATCGCGGTGTGCAGGGTGTTGCCCGGCGGCGGGAACGGGCAGATGAAGTGGCTCGCGAAAGCGCACGGCGGCAGCAGCGCGCGATTGAAGTCCACCGTGGTGCGTCCCTCGGCGTCGGGCGCCGGCGGCCGCAGGAACCGGAACCGGTAACTGGTGTCCCCGCTGGTGGCGTCGGCGAAGACGGCCCACAGCGAGCCGTCGCTCTCGACCGACACCTGGAGCGTGAGGTCCTGCCCGTCCAGGGTGAAGGCGAGCACGCCGCCGAGGCCGAGGCCGCGGTGACGTCCGTCGGCGTTCTCGACGCGTACGGTGCGGTCCTCGCCGTACGGGGTGAAGTGTCCCTCGACCGACCAGCGGGGATCGTGGGGCGTGGCGTCGATGCCCCGGAAAGCCCGGCGTGCGGGGGCGGCGGGGTCGTAGTCGCGCACGCCCCAGACGCCCTCGCGGACCAGGACGACCAAGCGGCGTTCACCGACCGCCACACGGGCCGCGATCACGGGTCCGGGGTCGGCGTCGAGCCGGATCTCACCCGTGAAGGGCTTCGCATCGACGGTCAGGCCGTCTGTCTCCGTGGCCGTCAGCACCACGCCGTCATCATCGGCCGTCCAGCGCCCGGGGATGTCCGGAAGTAGCCCCTCCGGATAGTCCTCGAGCCAGTGGGTTCCGGTCAGTGCCAGCGGCCCGTAGGGCTCCGACACCTGCTCGGTGCGGCGCTCGTGCCACTGCTTCCACTCGTCGGATGCGTCCGTCGTCATGTGATCAACCTTTCCATACGAGGTCGGGCAACCCGAGGTGCGAGCGCAGCGTGGTTCCCGTGTATTCCGTGCGGAAGGTGCCGCGCTCCTGCAGCGGCGGCACGGTGTCGTGCTCAGGCCGCGGCGCGACAGATCGGATCGCGCAGGAGGGTGAGCGCGGCCCGCGCCGCCGCGTCGTTCTGCCGGAAGGCGGGCCCGCCGGTGCGGGGCCGGGTGAATGCGCCGGAGCCCCGGGCATCGGTGTGCGGGCCGAGCGCGAAGCGCCGTGGGTGGGGGGAGCCGGAGCGGTCCAGGACGCGCCCGTCGGCGGGGTCCACGGCGAGCAGTCCTTCGGCGGTGGCGGCGGCGCCGTCGGCGTACAGCGCGCGCAGCAGCCGGTCGCGGGTGCGCTCGACCGTGGGGTGCGGCAGCCGCGCCTCGACGAGCGCGCGGGCCTCGACGCTCGCGCCGGGCACGGTGGCACTCCCCGCCCGGAAGACCCCGTCCGCGGCGGTGACGGTCAGGTCGGCGCCGAGGAACTTGAGGACGCCCGCACGCGAGAGCGCGAGCATCTGCCGCAGCCGCGGTCCGGGCGGCCCGGACGCCAGATAGCTGAAGAAGCCGTGCCACCAGGACCCGATGTCCCCGAGTCGCACCAGCTGCCCGTAGACGGACAGCAGCCCGAGGAAGACGGCCAGGTCCGTGCTGTGGGCGGGATCATGGCGTCGTGTCAGATCGGCCTCGATGTACGCGCGCAGGCCGTCCTGGAGTTGGTCGAACGACGGATGGCGCACCCCGTCCAGCGGATGGTCGAGCGTGGTGAGGTCGAGCCGGTCGGCGGGGTCGGGGACGGCGGCGGCCACCAGCCCCGACAGCGACGCCGCGTCGCCCAGGGCGTACTTCTCCTCGAAGTCCGTCCAGGTCATGGCGGTGCGCTCGGGATGGGCGGTGAACAACCGGTGGTAGTGGGCGAAGCCCAGCTCCTTCTCGATCAACGGCCAGGCGTCCCGCCGGAAGTCGAAGCCTTTCTCGCGGGCGAGCAGGGCGTCGACCTCGGCCGGTCCGAAGAACCGGGGCAGCGGCGGCCGGTCGCCCGTCCAGTCGTAGCCGATCTTGGAGTGGTACGGGACCCCGCGCCGGGAGCCGACGTACAGGACGGGCTCGCGTCCGGAAGGGACGTATGTGTCGCCCTCGTAGCGCCCGCCGCGGCCCTCGGTCAGCAGCACCATGAGGTCGACGAAGGCGAGTCCGAAACCGCGGACGAGAACCGGCTCGCCCGGCTTCAGCGTGGACAGGTCGCTGTCGGCCGTGAAGTCGGGCGGCAGGTGGACCAGGCCGTGGGTGCGTGCGTACGACGCCAACGCGCGCTGTTCGTCGTCGAGTTCGGCGTCGAGGTGGCCGAGCGTGAGGACGACGAGATCGGCGAGGAGCGGCTCCGCCCGTCCCTCCAGCCAGACTCGCTGCCGTCCGTCGCGCGGGCCGTCGACCCGGACGGCGAGGCGGGGATGGTGGTGGACGCGGATGCCCGGTGGCAGGGCCGCGACCGTCTGCTCGTACACCCAGCGCATGTAGGCGCCCTGCCGCTGCCGGCCGGCGAAGACGCGGCCGTCGATGTCCGCCCACTCGTGCAGGGTCGGGCCCTCACGCACCGGGCCCTCCATGACCACCGTCTCGTCGGTGAACATGGTGACGTCCTCGGCGTGCGAGTTCATCCACAGCAGCGGTGACTGCGCCTCGCGCCAGATGCGTCCGCCGCCGGGGGGATACGGGTCCACCAGGTGGACGTCCAGCTCCGAACCGGCATACAACTCGGGCGCGTTGGCGGCGATCCGCTCCAGGAGCCCGGTCCCCCTCGGCCCGGCCCCCACGATCACGAGCGAAGGGCGTGGTGAAGTGCTCGGCCCGGGGACGATGCGCGGGGTTACGGCTTCTTCGGCCGCCACGGCCGGTTGGGGGAGGGTGTCGGAGGACATGCGAAGGCTCCGTGATGCATCGAGTCGAACACGATGGATGCCTTCACACGGGGTGCCGCGAAAACGCCGTACGGCCGAGCCCCTCAGCAGGGCCGTCCCCCGAGGATACGGGGCCGTTTCCGCTCACTGTCAAGGCCGTCCATACTGTGAGCCGTGCGTCTCAAGTCGGTTGACGCGGAAGCGGATGCCTGTTCCACTTGGCGCATGCATCCACAGCAGCGGCTGGTCACCCGCTCCCACATCGACTTCGGTCGCGTGTGGTCCTGTTCCTGTTGAGCCGACCCCCTGCGTGCCCTGATCCAGCGGGGCCCTTTTCACGTTTCCCACGCCTTCACACGCGTTCCACGCCTTCACACGCGCTCGTCTCCCCTCGTCGCGCTCCCCTCATCTCGTCATCTCGCGCTCATTCGCTTCTGCTCCTGGAAGACCGCAGTCCTCGACGGCGGTCCGCGGGGCCGGAAGCACGGGCTTCGGTGCAGCCGGTTCCGCCGGGGGCTCCGGGACCCTGCGCTCTGCGGGCGTCTGCGTGAGCAGTGACGTCGGGATCAGCACGCGCGCCACCACAGCGGCACCGGGCGCCTCCCCGAGCCGTACCTCGATCCCGCACCTGCGGGCGAGCACGCCGACCACGAAGTGACCCAGGAACCGGGTGGGCCCGGCCATGAAGCCTGCGGTCCCCGACAGCCGTAAGTTCGCCTCTGCCAGCGCCTCGGCGTCCATGCCGAGCCCGTGGGTGACGATCGCCATCAGATACCCGGCGCCGGTGTGCCGCCCCTCGATCTCCACCTCCGAGTCCGGTGACGAGAAGCTCAGCCCGTTCTCGATCAGCTCGCCGAGCAGATGGGCGACTTCGGCGACGACGGAGCCCGTGATGTGGGCCGTCTCGATGCGCCGCAGGGTGACCCGCCGGTACTCCTGGACCTCGGAGAGGGCGGTGCGCAGGACGTCGGCGAGCGTGGCCGGGTCGGCGTCCTCGTGCTCCCTTTCGGCGGTGAAGCCGATCTGCCGGCGGACCAGGTTCTGGTTGCGGCGCAGCACGGCCTGTTCGGTGGCGAGGTCGAAGGCGGCACGCTGAACCCGGTCGAACGCCTCGGCGACATCGAGGACTTCCGCTCCGGCCCGGTCGGGCACGGAGAGCGATGCGGGCGGGCCCGGGTGCTCGCCCGGAATGCCGCTCTGCACCGCGGCGACCGCCCGCGGCAGCCGCCTGTCGGCCACCTCCCGGGCCTGCTGGGCGAGCGCGGCGAGCGGCGTGTAGACGGAACGGACGCAGTCGAGGGCGAGGCGGCCGAGGGCGGCGACGGTGCCGAGCGCGAACAGCATGAACAGCAGCAGGTCGCGCCGGGCGGCTCCCTCCAGCCCGGTGGCACGGGTCTCGACGTCCTTGCCGAGCGAGAGCTGTACGTCGCGCAGGCCGTCGATGGTGGAGGTCATGGACTCCCACCAGGACATGGGCGGGACGTCGCGCGAGGTGAGCCGCCCTGCGCCGTGCACGACGACACTCTCGTAGGCGAGCGCGCGTGCGGCGTCGGGGGTGGTGAGCGCCGCGTCCAGACGCAGCTGCTGGGCTTCGGTGGCCGCGCGCGGGAAGCTCTCCAGGGCGGCGAGACGGCCCGCGCGGATCTGCAGGAAGCGGCTGTAGTCGTCGCCGCGGAACCGTCCGGCGCGCACCGAGCCGAGGACGATGGCCCGCTCCTCGCCCGTGAACTCCTTGGCGTTGCCGAGGACCTGGAACGCCTGGAATGCGGCGCGGAGGCGGCCGTCGTGCGCATCGTCGAGGCCGAGACCGAGCCGGCCGAGAGTGGTGATGGTGGTGGTGAAGTAGTCGAAGGTGTCCTTGACCACGCCGGTGCCGTCGTCGGCGTGCCTGCGGACCCCGGTGAGTCCGGCGAGCCGTCCCAGGGACTCGCGCACCGAGTCGGCGGCCACGTCGTGGCAGCCCTTGAGCGCCCTGTCGAGCCGCGCGCGGGCGGTGTCGGTCGCCCTGCGCTGAGCGGGCAGTCCGGCGCCGAACTGCCGTACGCCGCCTACGTATCCGGTGGTCAGCCCGCGCTCCTTCTGCAGCTCGTGGACGAGCCTCTGGAGCGTGATCTCGAGCCGGGCGTGGTCTGCGGTGACGGCCGCGTTGCGGCAGGCCGAGATCTGCTCGGAGGCGACCGCACCGAGCAGGGCGAGCAGCACCGCAAGGACGAGGACGAGGATCCTCAGCAGCCTGGTGCGGATGGTGCGGGGAGCCGTGCGTCCGGTCCCGCCGCGCATACCGGGCTTGTGCCCGGGTCGCGTTGTCGGAATGACGTCCACTGAAGTGCCTTATGAAGGGGACGAGTTGTCGGTAGGAGGCGGAAAATGCATCTGCCCTCGACCAACGACCCCCACGGCACACCGGTCACCAGATCATGTTCTTGTTTTACGTTGCGGAAACCGGGTTTTCACCGAGGTGCAGGTGCCGGTCCGCGGTGCCTCAGTTGCAGCCGCAGTCGCAATCGCATCCGTCGCAGCCGGAGCAACAGTTCCCGCAGCAGTTGCAGCAGTCACAGCAATCGCCGCAGTCGCCACAGTCGCCGCAATCGCAGTCGCAGTCGTTGCACCACCCCTCGCGCTTCTTCCGCGACCAGGGCCCTTCGAACTCGTCGGCGCAGCACACCTGGCAGGTGCAGCACAGTCCGACGGCGACCGCGCAGCCCGTCAGGAAGCCGCGCTTGTGCGGGGTCGGCGGCTCATCGAGCTGCGGCGGTGGGCCGAAGGCGCCCTCGGGAGCATGCCCGCAGGACTCCGTGCCGAAGGCCCGGTCCACCGAGCGCCGCAGCTCGTGTGCGAGCAGGACATGCGCGAGCCGGCCGTCCTCGAACTCGACCTCGCGCAGCGCGAGCCGTATCCCGTGCAGCGCGTCGTCGGCGAGGCGGCGGGCCTCCTCCAGGGAGGTCCCGGTGGCCGTGATCGGGTTCCAGGCGCCCGACGCGGTGTCGGTCTCCCTGTCCTCCACGGCGTCCAGCAGATGCGCGAGCCGTCCGTAGAGCCGGCCGGCCTCGGCGAGCGGCTCGGCGTTGCCGGGGCGCCCGGCCAGGACCGCCGTGTGCGCGAACGCGGCGGCGGTGGCGGTCTCGGTCGGTTCGGTGACGGTCAGGATCGGGGTGCCCGGTCCGGCGAGTGCCTCGATGCCGACCTGCCGGTCCACGGCGTCCACGAGCACGGCGGTGTCGAACCCGACGACGGAGCCGGTACGGGCACCTGCCCGGCCCCAGCTCGCGGCGACGCGGCGCGCCGCGAGCGCCACCGGCCTGCGCGCCAACAGCCCGTCTCCGTCGGCCACGTGGTCGCGCACCTTGGCGGAGGCCAGCACCAGCGAGACGGCGGCCGCGAGCCGCGAGCCCTCGCCCTGCGCGACGGAGGCGGTGCGCATACCGCGCAGCGGACAGGGTCCGGCGGTGCGCCGCCATCCGGTGGTCCGCTCCGCCTGAGCCTCCGTCAGGACGGAGATCAGCAGCCCGTCATAGTTCGTGACGATCCGGGCGAACTGCCCGTGGTCTCCGCGCAGTGCGAGACACAACCCGCACAGGTGCGCCATCCACTGGGTTCTGAGGCCCTCGCTCAGCCGGTGACGGCAGGGCCGGACTATTCCGAACACGACACTCCCCCGTGCCTCGTATGTCGTTGAGCTGCGGCATCGTATCTGCCACCCCGTTCACCCGTACGCACCGTCCGTCACCCGTACGCCGCCGCAAATCATATTTCACTCTCAATCAGCAGCCCTGTGCGGTAAGACCCTTGGGAGACGCGGGCTCTCGACGTATTAGCTGTGCACCAGTACCGTCACGAAACCCCCGTGCGGCGTCTATCCACTTGGCGCTACATCCGCATCATGGACGACCATGGGTTGCGGAAACTTGAAAGGCCGCTGTGAGAGGAGGCGTCCATGGGATCGGTGCGCAAGGCGAGTGCCTGGTTGGGCCTCGTCGACGACAACGATGACGAGCGCTACTACGACGACGACTACGCCGAGGGTCAGGAGCAGGGTGATGCCTGGGTGACCGACCCGCGGGTGCAGGTCGCATCCGACACGGCGGAGGAGACCGGCCGCCGGATCGGCACGGTCACCCCGGACAGCTTCCGGGACGCCCGGGTCATCGGCGAGCTCTTCCGGGACGGCGTCCCGGTCATCATCAACCTCACGAACATGGAGGCCGGCGACGCCAAGCGCGTGGTGGACTTCGCGGCCGGTCTGATCTTCGGCCTGCGCGGCTCGATCGACCGGGTCTCCAACCGGGTCTTCCTGCTGACCCCGGCGCACACGGAGATCGTCAGCGGCGACGCCGCGAGCCGGCACCAGGACGGTTTCTTCAACCAGAGCTGAGGCAGGGCCGTTCACCGGCCCTGCCCGCTTCGGGCACCGGGGTCACCGGAACGCGTCGAGCCCGGTGAACGCCTTGCCCAGTACGAGTTGGTGCATCTCGACGGTGCCTTCGTAGGTGAGCACCGACTCCAGGTTGGTGGCGTGCCGCATCACGGGATACTCGAGCGAGATCCCGTTGGCGCCGAGGATCGTGCGCGCGGTGCGGCAGATCTCGATGGCCTCGCGTACGTTGTTGAGCTTGCCGAAGCTCACCTGCTCGGGACGCAGACGTCCCGCGTCCATGCGCCGCCCCAGATGGTGGGCGAGCAGAATCCCCTTGTGCAGTTCGACCGCCATGTCGGCGAGCTTGGCCTGGGTGAGCTGGAACCCGCCGATGGGCCTGCCGAACTGTTCCCGCGTCTTCGCGTACTCGACGGCGGCCTCGAAACACGACCGGGCGGCACCCATGGCTCCCCACACGATCCCGTACCGGGCGTGGGAGAGACAGCTGAGCGGCCCCTTGAGCCCGATGACACCCGGGAGTACGGCGTCGGAGGGCAACCGCACGTCGTCGAGGACGAGTTCACTGGTGACGGAGGCCCGCAGGGACCACTTGTGCCTGATCTCGGGGGCGGAGAAGCCGGGGCTGCCGGCGGGAACGACGAACCCTCGGATCCCCTCGTCGGTCCGCGCCCACACCACGGCGACACCGGCGACGGACCCGTTGGTGATCCACATCTTGCGGCCGTTGAGAACCCAGTCCTCGCCGTCACGCTTGGCGTAGGTGCGCATCGAGGCGGGGTCGGAGCCATGGTCGGGCTCGGTGAGCCCGAAGCACCCGATGACCTCACCAGCGGCCATACGGGGCAGCCACTCCTGCTTCTGCTCCTCGCTTCCGAAGCGGTGGATGGCGTACATGGCGAGGGACCCCTGTACCGAGACGAGGGACCGGATTCCGGAGTCGCCGGCCTCCAGCTCCAGGCAGGCGAGCCCGTACTGCACGGCACTGGCCCCGGCGCACCCGTACCCGCTGAGCGACATGCCGAGCGCGCCGATGCCGCCGAGCTCCCGGGCGAGCTCCCGGATCGTGGGCAGCTCCCCCTTCTCGTACCACTCGGCGACGTACGGCAGCACGCGGTCCGCCGCCCAGGTCCGCACGGTGTCGCGGACGGCGAGATCCTCGGCGTCCAGCAGGTCGTCGATCCCGAGCGGGTCGGCGGGATCGAAGGGCGGCAAGGTCGGGGACGCGGACATGGGGCAGCCTCCGTGACACTGAAAACTAACAGTGCTAGTCATGACTGGACGGGGCCGACGCTACGATGCGCTGCGCTGTGCGTCCAGTAGGTGCGGGTTCGCCTCGCGAGGGCCGCTCACCCGTCGGCGGCCGCGGGTCACGCCGAGACGCGGGACTCCGCGACCTCCCGGGGCGCAGGCACCTGTGCCGGACCCGCCTCTGCCGGACCCGCCGCAGGCGCCTCGCACTGCATCACACGCGGCAACCGCACCGCCATCACCGCGCCCAGCAGCAACAGCCCCGCGCTGACCAGCAGCGTCACATGCAGTCCATGCACGAAGGAGTCGCGCGCCGCGCGCCGCAGGGCCTCGCCCCGCGCGCCACCCAGGCGGTCCGCCACCTCGTACGCCTCTCCCAGCGAATGGCCGGCGGCCTTGGACGCCGGCCCCGGAATCCCCGGCACCGACGACAGGCGGGGCCCGTACGCCGCATTCATCACGCTGCCCAGCAGTGCGATCCCGATGCCCGCGCCCAGCTGGTAGGACGTCTCGCCGATCGCCGCCGCCCCGCCGGCCTGCTCCTGCGGCGCCTCGCTCAGCATCGACTCGTACGCCCCGAAGAGCGTCGTCTCCAGACCGAAGCCCAGCAGGACGAAACCGGCCATCAGCAGCCCCGGGTTGTCGTGAGCGCCCATCGCCGTCAGCGTGAGCACCGACACGGCCGTGAGGCAGAAGCCGGCCACCACCATCCGGCGCGGGCCGAAGCGGTGCAGCATGTTCGAGCCGACCAGGCCCGCCGCCATCGCCGCGATCGTCAGCGGCAGCAGCCGCAGCCCCGTCTGCAGTGGCGAGAGGTGCAGCACCAGCTGCAGGTACTGCGCCGCGATCAGTTCGAGCCCGACCAGCGCCAGCATCGCCAGCACGATGCATCCGACGGACGTGCTGAACGCCGGGCGCGCGAACATCCGCAGATCCACCAGCGGGTGCACACGGCGGCGCTGACGGCGTACGAAGGCGACGAGCAGGCCCGCGCCCACGAGCAGCGGCAGCACGGTGTACGGGCTCAGTGGCGGCTCCCCGCCGCCGAGCCGCTTCACCCCCAGGACCGCCCCGAAGAGGCCGACCGCCGCCATGAGCGCCCCGACCACGTCCCAGGGGCCGTCGCGCTCGCCCTTCGACTCCGGCAGCAGCAGCCGTCCGACCGGCAGGCTGACCAGCATCAGCGGGATGTTGACCAGGAAGACCGAACCCCACCAGAAGCGCTCCAGCAGGAAGCCGCCCAGCAGCGGCCCGACGGCCGCGCCCACCGCAGCCACGGCACTCCAGATGCCGATCGCCAGCGCCCGCTCGCGCCGGTCGGGGAAGACCTGACGCAGGATGGACAGCGTCGCGGGCATGATCATCGCGCCGCCCACGCCGAGCAGCGCTCGCGCCCCGATCAGCACCTGCGCGTCCTGGGCGAGGGCCGCGACACCGGAAGCGACGCCGAAGAGCCCGTATCCGAGCAGCAGGACACGTCTGCGGCCGATCCGGTCGCCCAGCGTGCCGAAGAGGATCAACAGCGAGGCGCAGACGAGCGGATAGGTGTCGACGATCCAGAGCAGTTCTATCGCGCCGGGCTTGAGGTCCTTGCTGACCGCGGGCATCGCGACGTGCAGCACGGTGGCGTCGACCGCGACCAGCAGCAGGCTCACACAGAGGACGACGAGGACGACCCAGCGGTTGGCACCGGCCCCGGCCGCCCGGCGGCGCAGCGCGACGGCGGCCGTGGTCGTCCCGGACATGTACGTACCTCCCAGATGCTCCCTCGCTTCGGCGGATCCACGGGGTGGGGACTTCCCCGCGACGGCGGCCGGGAGGAGCGGTACTCCCGGGGCCCACGCAACGAAACGAGCGAGCCGCCAGCGTACGCGAGTTCCCGGGGCCATCACGTGGCGGACCTCTCACGTTTTCACGGGAGAGGGTGTGGTATACGCCACTCCTCACCCGGTCCACCACGGCGGAAGAGGGCGTCCGGTTCCGTACGACGTCGATAATCGAGCGCGTGACCGATCTTGAAATGCGCCCGGCGCCACCCCGCACCGGCGCCGTGCGCCGGGCCGCCCCCGCGCTGGTGGGCTACGCGGCCGTCCGTGCCCTGGGCCTCGTGGCGCTCGGGCTGTGGAGCTCGGCACGCGGCACGAGCCCGCACACCCTGCTGACGGCCCGCTGGGACTCGCTCTGGTACACCCGCGTCGCCGCGCTCGGCTACGGCTACGAGGTCCGCCTCCCGAACGGCGACGTGCACTCGAACCTCGCGTTCTTCCCGCTGCTGCCCTGGCTGGAGCGGCTCGGAGCGGCGCTGACCCCGTTGTCGTACGCCGACGCGGGTCTCCTCGTCTCGACGCTCGCCTCGCTCGCCGCGGCCTGGGGGATCTTCGCGGTCGCGGACCATGTGTACGGGCACCGGATCGGGGTCCGCACGGTGCTGCTGTGGGCGGTGCTGCCGGTCGGCATCGTGCAGTCGATGGCGTACAGCGAGTCACTGTTCACTGCGCTCGCCGCCTGGTCGCTGTACGCGGTCCTGACGGGACGTTGGGTGACGGCGGGCATGCTCGCCTCACTGGCGGGTCTGACCCGGCCGGTGGGGGCGGCCGTGGTCGCGGCCGTGTGGGCGGCGGCCATCGCCTCGTACGTCTCGTACGTACGGGACCGGCGCACAGCCGGGCCGGACGGCGCGCCACCCGTCCGCCCGGCCCTCGGCATGCTCCTCGCCCCCGTCGGCGCGGCCGGTTACGTCCTGTGGGTCGGACATCACACCGGCAAGGGGCCCCTCGGCTATCTCGACGTCCAGGCCGGCTGGCGCAACGGCTTCGACGGGGGTTACGCCTTCGCCCGATTCATCGCCGACAAGTTCACGTCCTTCCCCTCGGCCCTGGCCGGTGCGGCTCTGATCGTCGGGGTCGCGCTGATCGTCCGGCTGTATGTGGCGTGCGTACGGCAGGGCCAGCCGCTGCCGTTGCTCGTGTACGCGGGTGTCGTCACCGCGCTCGCCCTGTGCGCGTCGAGCTACTTCGGCTCGAAGCCGCGCCTTCTGCTGCCCGCCTTTCCCCTGCTGCTGCCCCTCGCCCGGGCGCTGGCGGGGGCTCGTCCGTCCAGGTCGGCCGCGGTCCTCGGTGGTGTCGCAGCGGCATCGGCCCTCTACGGAGCGTTCTGGCTGAACGGCTCCGGTCCGCCATGATCCACTCCGCCACGGGCGGTGAGCGACCGGGGAATTCCGCCCCAGCATTCGGTGAACGAATAGACAATGGCCATAAAACCAAGACGCCCGATGATCAATGGAATTGACGGCCGAGCGGCGATGCGATTGCGGAATCCGCAGAAATAAACGTCCTGTTGAGAGGAATCCCACATCACATCGTCATCACAAACCCAGTGATTCGGGTGGGACCGGAGCTCACTCGCTGTAACGTCGATTGAGTGCGTACCGAACGGAAGCTGAGCCGTCTGGACCGGGTCTTCGCCCGGTTGGACCGTGAGCCGGGACGACCGGCTTATATTGACGTGCCCAGGATGAGTCGACACCGAGTGGTTCTCTTCTCGGGAACCCTGGCCTTCTACGTGGCGATCATCTGGGCCGTCGTCGTCTCCTCCTGGCTGGTCCGGCTCGACTGGCAGGTCATGTTCTTCCGGCCCTACCAGCAGTGGCCGCAGATCCATGCGTTCCTCGACTACTACGTGGTGCTGGGTCAGCGCGGCCCCACCGCGGTGATGGTCGCGGCCTGGCTCGGCTGGCGCTCCTGGCGACAGCACACCCTGCGCCCGCTGCTCACGCTGGGCGCGGCACTGCTCCTGCTGAACATCACGGTCGGTGCCGCCAAGTACGGCATGGGGCGTCTGGGACCGCACTACGCGACCGTCATCGGCTCGAACGAGATGTGGCGCGGCGGCGATATATTCCCTTCGGGCCACACCGCGAACGCCGTGGTGACCTGGGGCATCCTGGCCTATCTGGCCTCGACGCCGCGAGCCAGACGCTGGTTGTCCGCGCTCTCCGCGGTCACCTCCCTGGGCGTCGGCCTGACCACGGTCTACCTCGGTACGCACTGGCTGAGCGACGTGCTCCTCGGCTGGGCCGCGGGTCTGCTGATCCTGCTGGCGCTGCCCTGGTTCGAGCCGCTGATCGCCCGTGCCGAGACGGCCATCCTCGCGGTGCGGGACCGTCGGCGCAGCCGCCGTGCCGTCCCGGTGCCCGTTCCGGCCCCCGTGGGCGTGTCCACGGCCGTCGCGGCGGCGCGCGCGGTCGTGGACGGGCAGGCGCC
>NZ_JBEOZU010000032.1:0-102902 GCF_040298185.1 Streptomyces sp. NPDC001634
CGGACGGCCGCCGGCCGCGGGCTCCGGCGGGCCGCAGCGGCGGGGATCGGACGAGGGTCACGCGCAGGGGCGCCTCGAGCGCGTTCGCGCTGCCGTGGCGGCACGGGCCACCAAGGGGGCCGCTCGTACCAGGGCCCTCGTGCGCCGGGCCGAGCAGACTCCCCCGCCCCCGGGGCCGTTCCGCCCCAGCTTCTGGCGCAGTCCCATCCGCGGGCCCTGGCTGACGTCCGTGTTCGGCCTGGTGCTGCTGATCGGCATCCCGCTGCTCTTCGTCACCGGGCTGCTCTCCTACGCCTCCTACAACCCGGGACTCGACCGCATCAACGACCAGACACCTGACAAGGGCGTCCTGGGCTTCTACCTCTTCAGCTGGCCCACACACCCGTACTGGTTATACCGGCTGCTCCAGGGCGTGCACGTGACGCTGGGTGTGGTGCTGGTGCCGGTGCTGCTGGCCAAGTTGTGGTCGGTGATCCCGAAGCTGTTCGAATGGCTGCCGGTACGCTCCATCGTCCACGGCCTGGAGAGGCTGTCCCTGCTGATGCTGGTCGGCGGAGTAATCTTCGAATTCGTCACCGGCATCTTCAACATCCAGCTCTACTACGTCTTCCCGGGCTCGTTTTACCGCCTGCACTTCTACGGCGCCTGGGTGTTCATCGCCGCCTTCGTTGTCCACGTGTGCCTCCGACTTGGCCGGATGACGCGGGCCCTGCGCTCGCGCAGCCTGGGCGCCGAACTGCGCACCGACCTTGCCCACACAGTGCCCGAACCGCCCGATCCCGACGGCCTGGTGGCAGCCGCTCCCGCCCCGCCGACGATGACCCGCCGCGGTGCGGTGGGCATGGTGGGAGCGGGATCGCTGCTCCTCCTCGTCGTGACCGCCGGACAGAGCATCGGCGGACGGCTGCGCGCCACTGCGCTGCTCGCACCGCACAACCGCGATCCGGGCAGCGGCCCGAACAGCTTTCAGATCAACAAGACGGCGGCGAAAGTCGGCGTGACCCCCGCCCTTGTCGGACCCAACTGGCGGCTGGAGGTCCACGGACGCGGAGCGCCACGGGTCTTCACCCGCGAGCAGCTCCTGGCGATGCCCCAGCACGCCGCCGCACTGCCGATCGCTTGCGTGGAGGGATGGTCCACCGAAGACCAGCACTGGAGCGGCCTTCGGCTGGCCGACCTCGCCGCACTGGCCGGAATGCCCGACGCCGCAAGCGTCCTGGTCCAGTCCATCCAACCCCCCGGCCCCTTCACCAGGGTGGTGCTGCGGGGCAACCAGATCCACGACCCCCGAGCGCTGCTCGCCCTGCGCGTCAACGGCGCGGACCTCTCACTCGACCACGGCTACCCGGCCCGCATCATCGTCCCGGCCAACCCCGGCGTGAACAACACCAAGTGGGTCCACCAGCTCACCTTCAGGGCGTGACCATGGCACGAATCGTCCGCTGGTACGGCTCCGGCCCCCTGCACCTGCTCGTCCTGATCGCCTCGTTCGCCCTGACCGGCTACGCCATGGTGCGCCTGTTCGCCGTCCAGCCCTGGGAGGTGGCGATCTGGTTCGTCGGTGCGGCGATCCTCCACGACCTCATCCTGCTGCCCCTGTACTCGCTGGCCGACCTGTCGGCCCTCTCCGTAGTGCGGCACCGTGCCGCCGACGGACCGACGGTGCCGTGGATCAACTACCTGCGCGTTCCGGCCTTCCTGTCAGGTCTGCTCCTGCTGATCTGGTTCCCCCTCGTCTTCCGTCTGGCGGTCCCCTACGCCGGTGACACCGGGCTGTCCGACAGCGTCTACCTCGGCCGATGGCTGGCGATCACCGGCGTGCTCTTCGTGGCCTCCGCGGTGGCCTTCGCGGTGAGATGGCGCCGCGTGCGGCGGGCCGGCCGCGGCGACGAGAGCCGACCCGCCGCGGGGCATGGCGCAGCACCGTGACCGCGGACGAGGACGAGCTGTACGGCGCCGACGAGGATCCCTACGCGCTCGCCCTGCGACCCGGCCCAGAACCGGTGTACCTACGGCTGGCCGACGGGCGCCGGATCCGGATGCCGGTGCACCGCTGGCACGGGCAGCCCACGGTGGCCGACAGGACCGTACTGGAGCGCTGCATCGGCCCCGTCCTCGACGTCGGCTGCGGCCCGGGCCGCATGTGCAGAGCACTCCTGAGCCGGGGAGTTTTCGCCCTCGGGGTCGACCTGGCACCTCGCGCGGTCGCCCTGACCACCTCTCTGGGCGGGCTCGCACTGTGCCGATCGGTCTTCGACCGGCTGCCGGCCGAGAGAGGCTGGAAGACGGTGCTGCTCATCGACGGCAATATCGGCATCGGAGGCGACCCTCATGGCCTGCTGCGCCGCTGCGGCGGACTCATCGCCACCACCGGGCGCCTCGTCGTCGAGGTCGACCCCCATGACGTCGAAGAGCTGTGCACCGCCCGGTTCGAGAACCTCCAGGGCCAGAGCGGTCCGTACTTTCCCTGGGCACGGCTCGGACGACGAGCGCTCAACACGATCGCCGAAGACCTTGCCCTCAGCGTCACCGACCAGTGGGGATACGGCCACCGACGCCTCCTTGCCCTCGGCCGCCCGGATTGGGCCTCGGGACCTCGCTGATGACGCGGGGTCGGCCACGCGGCGGCAGGGAGAAACGACGTACGCCGAGCGAGGCACCAGCTCGTGCCACTCGGTCGGAGCAACCGTCGGCAACCGGCACGTGCGATCCACCGATCGTGCTGATTGGCTGGAGGTGAATCCGCTGTTCAGAGAGGCTGGGATCCATGTCACCCGTCAGGCACCTGGCGTGACCTGCGGCGCAGGTGACTGCTCACGTCGTCCCGGCCGGGCCGCGTCCGGCCCAAGTTGGACGGGCTGCGACGCATGAGTGCGCGACCGATCGGTGACCACGCCCTGCTGTCCGACTGCCGCTCGGCCGCGCTGGTGACCTCCGACGGCTCGGTGGATTGGCTGTGCCTGCCCCGGTTCGACAGCCCGGCGATCTTCGCCCGGCTCCTCGACGAGGACGCCGGCCACTGGTCCATCCGCCCTGTCACCGGCCCGGTCGACATCAGCCGCCGTTACGTCGAGGACACCCTCGTTCTGGAGACGGTCTTCCGCACGACCGGGGGCACGGCGGTCCTGCGGGATGCCCTTGCCCTGGGACGGCGCGAACGCGGGCACGCGCTCGGCACCGCTTCCCCCGGAATGCTGCTGCGGCAGATCACCTGCACCGAAGGGCGGGTGGACATCGAGATCGCCTACGCGCCGCGCCCGGAGTTCGGACTCGTCCACCCACTCCTCTCAGCCGTGCCAGGTGGGCTTGCGGCGTACGGGGGCGCCCACGTTTTGCTCCTGTCGAGCCCCGTCGACCTGCGGGTGAGCGGCTCCACGGCGCACGGCCGAATCCCGCTCTCGGCGGGGCACCGCCTCGGATTCGCCCTGCACGTCGGGACGGCGTGGGAAAGGGAGTCGGTGGCCTGGCGGACGGGACGGATCCGGCGTCGCATGTCCGACACCGTCAAAGGCTGGCGCTCCTGGTCGAAGCTCCACCGCGGCTACGTCGGCCCCTGGCAGGACGAAGTGAGCCACAGTGGACGCGTGCTACGGGCCCTGACCTTCGCTCCCACCGGGGCCATCGTCGCCGCGGCCACCACCTCTCTGCCCGAGAAGACGGGCGGAATGCGCAACTGGGACTACCGCTACACATGGGTCCGCGACGCCAGCTTTACCATTCAGGCACTGGCCACGGCCGCCTGCGAGAAGGAGAAGAACCGGTTCTTCGGTTTCCTCGCCCGGGCCGCGGCAACCCAACTCAACCGCGGCGCCGACCTGCAGATCATGTACGGCATCGGCGGAGAACGTGATCTGAGCGAGCGGCCCCTGCCTCACCTGACCGGCTGGCGCAACAGCGGCCCCGTTCGGATCGGCAACGACGCCTGGCGCCAACGCCAACTCGACGTCTACGGCGAACTCCTCGACGCCGCCGCCCAGACCCTTCCGCCCGATGAGCCTCTCGACCCAGCCACCCGCACCTTCCTGCTCCAGGCAGCCGAGACAGCCGCCCAGCGGTGGACCCAACCGGATCAAGGCATCTGGGAAAGACGCGGACCCAGCAGACACTTCCTCCACTCGAAACTGATGTGCTGGGTCGCCCTGGACCGCGCCATCAGCATGGCCCCTGCCCTCCAGGCCGACGAACACCTGCCCCACTGGCAGCACGAGCGTGACCGGATCCGCCAAGCCATCGAACAACGCGGTTGGAACCCCGACCTGGGCGCCTTCACCCAGGCATTCGACACCAACGACCTCGACGCCTCCGCACTGATGCTGCCCATCGTCGGCTTCCTGCCACCACACGACCCCCGCATCCAGTCCACCGTGCTGGCCATCGCCACCCAACTGACCGACCACAACGGCCTGGTCCGCCGCTACCTCACCGACGAACTACAGGAAGAAGAAGGCACCTTCCTGCTGTGCACCTTCTGGCTTGCCCAAGCCCTCGCCCTCACCGGCCAAACCACCCGTGCACGACACGCCTTCCAAACCGCCCTCGCACACGCCAACGACCTCGGCCTGCTGGCCGAGGAGGCCGACTCCACCGCAGCAGAAGCCCTCGGCAACTTCCCCCAAGCCTTCAGCCACATCGGGCTCATCAACGCCGCTCGCGCCATCCGCGATGCCGAGCGACAAGAAATACACGCCTAGCCTCGCGCTTTCGCGCGCCCAGCAGACTCGGAGGTCTTGATGACGTAGTTGATCTTCGGTCGTAAGCTCGTTGTCGCCTGCCGGTGGAAGCCCGGTCCGGGTAGCTGCCAGGAGGCCCGGTAGCAGACTGGCGGCGTCGGGGGGAAACGCCCGGCGTCGAAGCCCAGTGTCGAAAGTCCTGCTAAGGGAGAGCAAAGCAGCGGTCCGTAGCATCACGCGAAGCCTGCGGCGTCGTGAGAGGCCCGCCTCTTGGGGCGGGGACAGGGAGTGCCGAGCCCCCGAAATCAGGGCGAAGGCCATGGAAGCGGCGAAGATCCTGGAGATGCAGCCGTGAAGGACTCCCCGGCGTATGGGGCGCGGAACGTTGCGACGGTGACAGCGGGAACTGGGGAGGCCCTCCCCGGCCCGGTGGCCTGCGGATAGGTGCTGCCGGAAGCTGCGCGTCCTATAACCGGGTGCACCCCGGGAAGTGGACGCGAGCCGGGTGGGAGTCGGAGGCGGCCGTAGTACCGCGATGAGCCGGGCGGACAACACAACCGCTGGCCAGGGAAGGGCCGCTGCTTCGTCGATGCGCAGGCTGTCTGGAGGGGCTTGGTGAGTGCCACATCGGCTGGTTCCGCCACGTCGGGATCCCTGAAGCTGGATCCGGTCCGAGCCTTGCAGCATGCGCTCTACCGGGCGGCCAAGGCCGATCCCGGACGGCGGTTCCATGCGCTGGGGGACAAGGTCCACCGCAGGGGGTTTTCGGCACCTGCAGGGCTCCCCGGCCTGCTCACTGAACTGACCCGCGCCTACCACGCGGCCCCCTCCCACGAACGGCCGCAGTACCCGAACACAGCGGGCTCGGTGCGCAACATCGCCAAATCGGCCAGACAGTTCCCGCCCAGGGCTACGGCGATGGCGACGTCCTCGCCCGAACCGACAAGTACCGCCCAGGTACAGGGTGTCTGGGCGGCGTGTCGCTCACCGTGATGTTGTCGGACCGGCCGGGGCCGTCGTTGGCCGTCGGGAGAGGCACCTCGCGTTCTGCTCACAGGCCGGGTGCCTGGAAGCCGTTCAGGTACCAGAAGGCGGCCGCGTACCAGATCAGGGCGATCGCAGTGACGAGGGTACCGCCGGCCAGGGGGAGTGCCCAGCTGGGCCAGCGGCGGTGCCGGACCACGATGACCTTGGCGACGAAGGCCCCGTAGAGGAAGCAGCCGGTGAGCGAGTGCAGCGCCAAGCGGGGGTCGGTCAGTTGGACGCCGTAGGCGGTGATGCAGTGCCGAGCGATGGGCAGGGAGAGGAGGAAGGCGGTCAGGCCGATCAGGCGGTGCGTGGTGTGCACCCCGTGCGGTGCGGCTCGCAGTGCGGGCAGGCGGCGGTACATCCACAGGGCGAGAAACAGCTGAATCAGCGCCAGGCCCAGGAGTGCGGACCCGAGTTGGGCTTTCAGCAGTCTTGCGTCGTTGCCGCGCTGCCCGAAGAGGCTGGTCTCGTAGTTGGGGGTGTGTACCCGGCCGTACCAGTAGAGGCCGACCACCACCGCCACGGGCAGGAGAATCCACAGGACGCCGTAGAGCCGTCGGTGGTTGGCGGGGCGAGCGAGATCGTCCACGTGATCAGCCGCCCCCGCTCTCGATTTTGCTGCCCTGGGTCTTGACGGCACACCACGTGGTGCCGAGCGCGGCGCTGGGAGTGCCGGTGGTTCGGGCCGACGGCTGGGAGGCAAAGCGAGGAGGATCGGTGCGGGCGGGTGCGACCGCCGCCGGTGCGGACCGCGGACTCATGCCGATCGTCGTCCTTCTGCCGCCGAAGCAACGTTGTGCACCGTGGCACGCACGGCGTCAGAGGCGATCGAGGCGGTCGCGAGGCGAGGGTTTCTCAACAGGTTCTCCAGCCGTTGCGGGCCGATCTCGCCAGTACGCCCGAAGAGTTCCTGCCGGGCCCGGTCGGCTCGCCCGCAGGTACGCGAATCGAGGAGAGCGGTTGGGCCGGACGGCCGATGAGAGCGACATGTCCATCCAGGTGAAGTAGGGGCCGTGTTCGTAGAGCCATAGGTCCCTGGGTGTTGGGACCGCCTACGGCATCGGCCGGGACGACGAGGGCGAGCGGGCAGACACAGCCGAATTGCGGTCCTTCGCAGGGTGCACGACGGCGATCGGAACGCGTTGTGGGCTGGAGCCCGCAGCGGAGGTGGCCCTCGCGCGGGGCGATGCGCAGTCATTGAGCCGGAACGGTTGAGTTGCCTGCTCGTTGGCCGGGTGTGATTGAGGTTGAGGATGCGCGTCGGGTGTCGCTTGCCGCGCGGGAGGTGGTGCGGCTGCGGGTGGTGGCCGCGCTGGAATCGGGCACAGTGCGTACCTACCGGCAGGCGTCTGAGGCGTTCGGGGGCAACGAGCGGTCGGTGGGCAGCTGGTGGCGGTACCGCGGCGGCCGGGACGCCTTGGCTGTGGGGCGGAGTCGGCGCCCCGGACCGCATGAGCTGATCAGCGATGCGGAACGAGGCACGCCGTTTCAGGCGATGGCGGACCACACGCCCGAGGAGCTGCTGATCGGCGGGCCGCCGTGGACCCGGGCCGCGGTGCGGGAACTGGTCAGGATGGGGCTCTCTCCGCCCGGCCGTTCTTGGGCGCCGAACGGCCGTACCCTCGTGGTGAGGGCTAACGGCAAGGGGTTGCGCGTGAACATCATGTCGGCCGTCGCCTCGCGCGGCGCGCTGTGGTTCACCGTCTTCACCAGCCGTTTCACCGCGAAGGTGTTCACCGGCTTCCCGGACCGGCTCGCCCGCCAGGCCGGACGCAAGGTCCACGTGATCGCCGACCGGCACCCGGTCCACCGCTGCAAGGCCGTCCGCACCTGGCTGGACGAGAACACGTCGGAAATCGGCCACCGGTCGGCACGTCGACGGCGGCCTGATGGCGGGCGGGCTTCTGTTCCCGAGTTCGTGAACGCGAGGTCGGCGCAAGCCGTGTCGGCCTGCGCGGTGCGGTGCCCGCTTCATGGGGTGTTCCGGTTCTCATCACGCCCAGGGGGAGGCCCCGCAGCACATGAGCGACATGAAAAGTCACGGACACTGATCACTCCGCTCCGGCAGTCAGCTGTTCCAGCGGAACATCCGGGTCGGCGAGCCTGTCCCGGTCGATCTGCTCGCCGGAGCGGACCAGGTGCTGGACCGCGTCGTTGACGTCCCAGAGGTTGACGTTCATGCCGGCCAGCACGCGACCGTCGGCCAGCCAGAAGGCGATGAACTCCCGGCTTGCCAGGTCGCCGCGCACCACCACGTCCTCGTAGCTGCCGGGCTCGGCGTAGCCCGCGTACTCCATGCCCAGGTCGTACTGGTCGGTGAAGAAGTACGGGACGCGGTCGTAGAACGCAGGCGCGCCCAGCATCGACCGCGCGGCCGTCCCAGGCTGGTGAAGGGCGTTGGCCCAGTGCTCAACGCGGATGTGCTTGCCCAGCATCGGGTGAAGGGCGTTGGCCACATCGCCAGCCGCGTAGATGTCCGGGTCGGAGGTCCGCAGGGAGGCGTCGACCACGACGCCGTTGTTGATCTGCAGACCGGATTCGGCGGCCAGTTGGGTGTCGGGAGTGGCGCCGATGCCGACCACGACCGCGTCCGCGTCGATGCGGGTGCCCTCGGCCAACCGTACGCCCGCGGCGCTCCCGTTCTCGCCGACGATCTCGGTGACCCGCGCACCGAGCCGCAGGTCCACGCCGTGTTCACGGTGCAGGTCGGCGAAGACGGGCGCGATCTGCGGGCCCAGCACGCGCAGCAGTGGCAGCTCGCCTGCCACTAGCACGGTGGCCTGGACGCCTGCCTCCCGTGCGGCGGCGGCCACCTCCAGGCCGATCCAGCCGCCGCCGACGAGGACGATGCGGGAGGCGGAGCGGAAGGTGCGCTGGATGCGTTCGGAGTCGCCGACGCGGCGCAGGTAGAGCACGCCGTCGAGGTCCGCACCCGGTACGGCCAGGCGGTGCGGGGAGGCGCCGGTAGCCAGCAGCAGTTTGTCGTAGCCGATCGTCCCGCCACCGGAGACGGTGACCGCCTTCCGGTCGCGGTCGATGGCCGTGACCATGGTGTCCAGCCGCAGATCGATGCCCTGATCGGCATACCAATGCGACGGGTGGACGAAGATCGTTTCGCGGTCTTGCCTGCCCATGAGGTAGCCCTTGGACAGTGGCGGACGCTCATACGGTGGGTCCGGCTCGTCCCCGATGAGCAGGATCCGACCGTCGAAGCCGTTCCCGCGTAGCGCTTCGGCGGCCTTGGCTCCAGCCAGACTCGCCCCGACGATCACGAACGTGGATTGCACCATCACACCTTCTCCCTGCTGCGGTCTGGGCGGTGGGGCCGGCCGCTGTCGGATTCGTGCGGGCTGACCGCGAGTTTCTCAAC
Source organism: Streptomyces sp. NPDC001634 (assembly GCF_040298185.1). Lineage (NCBI taxonomy): Bacteria > Bacillati > Actinomycetota > Actinomycetes > Kitasatosporales > Streptomycetaceae > Streptomyces > Streptomyces sp. NPDC001634. Next base: position 9,070 of record NZ_JBEOZU010000032.1, read on the forward strand.
CAACTCACTCCACCTGGCGTTGAACTTCTCCACGCCCTCGTCATCCAGCTCTTGGTGCGCTTCGCCATAGGTGTCGCGGATACTGCCAACCGGAACCGCGCCGTGCTCGGCGACAGCGTTCAGTGTCGCCTCCGGCATGGTGCTGACCACGCCTGGGACGACCAGGCCCACGACGTACCGCGTGGCATCGTATGCCGGGTCCTTCACGCCCGTGGACGCCCACGGCAGCCGCTGCGGCCTGGCGTCGGCCCGCTCCAGCCGCTTCCACCCCTCGGTGGCGAGCACGCGTGCGTAGTGCTCGTAAGCGATACGGGCGTTGGTGAAGGCCGCCTGCCCGTGCAGCGTAGTGGCTCGCCCGCCGCCCAACCGGTAAGCCGCCGGTCGATCTCGGTATCCACTCGCGATACGAAGAATGAGGACGCCGACGCGATCCTGGACAGGTAGCGCCCGGTGACCCGCGCGCGTTCCATCCCGGTCGGGACCGCCTCCGCCACCGCGTCGTAGCGGTCGAGGGAGAACAGCAGCGTGACGTTGATGCTGAGGTCCTCGGTCAGACATGTGCCTATCGCTTCCGGACCCTGCTTGACCGCGGGGATCTTGACGAACAGACTGGGCCGGTACACCAGCCACCCGATGGTGCGCGCGGTGTCATGTGCCGGCCGCGGGTCGACCCCGATCGAGGCCCGCCCGTCCACGCCCCCGTTGGCCTCGTACACCGGGCTTGCGAAGATCGCCGGGTGAGTGGCGACGTCGGCGACGTTCCGGCACGCGACGAGCCTGCCCAGGTTGCCGGTTGCCGGCTACCAGTCGCGGTCGGCTCAGGTCGCCCAACCAGATCGACACCCGGGACGCGGAGAGCCAGGCGAGAGTGTCGGACACCATGTGCCTCCTTACCCGGGCACGGGCATGGCGAGACGCGGAAGGCTCCTTGGCAAGTCTCACCCATCAAGCAGGGCGGCGCACGTCGACCCCTGTCGGCCTCCTCGTTCCAGGATGGGGTGGTGAATGGCGCGATGGAGAGGACCCGCCGCTGGAGAGGGCTGGGGCGAGCGTGCCGTCGGGTCGCGCGCTCAGCGGTTGCGCACCGCCATTCCCTGGCCTTGGAAAGCCTCATCGTAGTAGTGGATGACCAGCGGCTGGGTCAGCATCGCTTCGAGTGTGGCGGTGAAGCCGTGCGAGGTACGCCAGGCAAGGTAGTCGGTGTAGTTGTGCCGTTCGGCCCACCGGGTCAGCCCAGCGACGTGGTCGGCGTCGTCCTGGTCGCGCAGAATGCGGATGTCCTCGCATCCTTCGTGCTGAAGGCTTTCCCCGAGGATCTCCAGGACGAGTTTCGCAACGTCATCGCCGCGGCCCGGCATCGCGAAGAACTCGGTGACTACGGTCGTGCTCATAGGGTGGTCCTCCGCGGTGTTCGCAGTAGCGTACGCCGTTCACACGGACCGCAGGGCGTGCTGATCGGACGTGGCGGGCCTGTTGCGCAGGATGATCAGACTGGTGATCTCGCCGCCCGCGACGGTGAAGTAATTGGTCAAGATGAGTTCGGCAGGAAGATTCGTCTTGTCGTATTCGCCGTCATAACGCGCTCGGACGATCGTCAGCGTGCGGTGGTGCACGGCCTCGGTCACGGCCATGGTGACCTTGTCGCCTACCAGGTCGCGCCGAGCCCACGCGCGGATCGACTCAGCCCCGAAGAACTCCCGCTGCGCGTCGTTGACGAGGGCATCGTCGGCGAAGGTGCCCGCGATGGCGTCAAGATCGAAGGCGTTGACCGCCGCAATGTGCTCGGCGATGACTTCCGGCACTGCGGGTGCCGATACATCATCCGCCGAGGTCAGGCAGCATGTTCGTACTCGTGGAGAGTCCCGCCGAGTCGATCTCGTCGGCGGATCTTCAGTCGGCTTCTTCGCGCCGGGACGTCGGTGACTTCGGGCAGTGGGCGGAGCGGAGCCGCCTGGCCGAGGGTCCGGTGCGGCCTGTGCTCGTTGTAGAAGGTCTCGAACTCGCGCAGCACGTACAACAGATGGCTATGGTTCCAGATGGGCGTGCGGTCGAGCAGCTCCCTGCGACAGGTCTGGATCCAGCGCTCCATGATGGCGTTCATCCGGGGTATGCGGACACCGCTCTTGATCGCCTCCGGGCCCGCGTCGGAGAAACAGGGCGTCGAAGCCTGCTGTGAACTTCGCGTCCCGGTCCCGGATGAGGAATCTGGTCCGGTTGCCCGCGTCCTCGAGGTCTATGAGCAGGTTCCGCCCGAGTTGGACGAGCCAGTCGCGCGTGGGGTGGGCATAGCGCCCAGGATCCGGATGCGTCTGGAGGCGTGGTGGATGACGGCGAAGACGTACAGGCGTGCCCGGTCAGGGTTCGGGCCTCGAACAGGTCGCAGGCCGGCAGCGCCTCGGCCTGGCCGCGCAGGAACTCGGCCCAGGTGGTGCTCGGCCGTTCCGGCGCGGGGGCGTAATGCCGTGCTCGCGGAGGATCTCCCAGATCGCCCGCTTGGACATACGCAGACGCGAGCGCCTCGGCGGCATCCTCCACGAATACGAACATGCTGCGTGACCTGGGCGGACGTGGTATCCGGCAAGGGCACGGCTGGGCCGCGCTCGGCGCGGTGGGGGTCGGGCGGCCTGGAGCTGGTGTTGCGCGTCGGCGGGGCCTCCACGCTCCGTGCCCTATGAAGGCCCCGTCAGGTCACGTCGTCTTACCCGTCGGCGCGGTCGTCGTCAGCGTCCGGCTGTGCGGGCAGGGCCTGGCTGGCGGACACCGATTCCACTTCGCCGATGTCCTGCGGCGTGAGGTCGAGATCGGAGGCCTCGTCGTCGCCGGGTCCTTCTGCTTCTCTGCGGGCCTTGCGCCGGTCATTGAGAAGCGAAAAGACAACGGCGGCGAAATAGAGCACCCAGATCGGCGCGGCCAGCGCCAGCATGGTCAGGGGGTCTGTGCTCGGCGTCGCCACAGCCGAAAAGACCGTGATCCCCAGGATCATGCCGCGCCACCAGCCGAGCATCCGCCGGCCGGACAGCACCCCGGTGAGGTTCAGCATCACCAGCAGCAGCGGCATCTCGAAGGAGAGACCAAAGACGACCACCATGCGGGTGACGAGGTCGAGCAGATCATCCAGCGGCAGCAGGTTGCTCACCCCATGCGGGGTGAAGTCGATCAACACCTTCGCGGTCGTGGGCAGCACCTTGTAGGCGAAGAAAGCGCCGCCGAAGAACAGCGGGACGCCCGCGCCGACGAACGCGTAGGCGTATTTCCGCTCGTGCTTGTGCAGGCCGGGGGCAACGAACGCCCACAGCTGGTACAGCCATACCGGCGAGGCCAGCACAACGCCGGCCATCAGGGTCACCTTCAACGCCAGGGTGAAGGGCGCGAGTAGACCGTTGATCGTGATCCGCGCGCAGGTGGTGTTCGCGGTCTGCTTGGCCAGATCGGCGAAGGACGTCGGGCAGCCGACCGAGTCCAGCACCGGCCTGGTGAAGAAGTTTATGATGTCCCTGTAGTGGAAGGCCGCAGCGATCGTGACGACCAGGATGGCCAGGACGGCCTTGGCGAGCCGGTTGCGAAGCTCACGAACGTGCTCCGCGAGCGGCATCCGCCCCCCGGAATCCTTCTCCTTGTTGCGGGCTGACTGGGGCACGCCACGTCCTCATCTCGTGCGCCGGACCGGAGACTACCGGCCCTGCGTCAGTACTTGATCGTCTCTGTCGCCCGGTGGGGCGCGAGCTCGCCACGGCGTCGGTTGCGGCAGGTAGCACGTCCAGGAGGCAGTTGGTTCAGGTCGGCACCACTTACCGCGAGCTGATCTGATCTGCCCTGCCCTGCGAGAGGGTGGGCGGCTCACGAAGGTCCCCAGACCGTCCACGGTTACGCGCCGCGCTCGGGCCAGGAAACAGCACTGCTCCGGCCAAGACGCCGGCCGATACTGCGGACGCGGGCGTCCCGACAGCCCAAGAGGTGAACCGGCAGGGGAGGCTTCGGGCAGCGTCTCGTGCGGGGGATCAGCCAGGGGCGCGCAGGACCGGGCTCAGTCTCGGTGGCTGGTCGTGCTGTCCGTGGGCACGGCGCGGGCGGTGGCGGGTCCTTCGGGAGCGTCCGAGATCGTCCGCGGTCCCGGTGCAGGCTCAGGCTCGGGGCGTGGCTCGTTTGAGGCGCCGTCGTCTTTCATGGCCTTGGTCTCGCTCTTGAGGATTCGCACGGACTTACCCAGCGCCCGGGCCGTGTCGGGTAGTTTCTTCGAGCCGAAGATCAAAACCACTACCGCGACCAGGATCAGCAGGTGCCAGGGCTCCAGCGCATTGCGGAACATCGTTACACCAGCCCTTCGAACGCAGGCTTGCTACGGTGCGCGACCGTACAACCTTGGGGCGGAGTGGACGGCCCCGCCGTGTGGCCCTGCCGGATCGTGCGGGCGGCCGCCACGCGGATGCCGGCGTTGTCGAAGAGGCCGCTGTCCAGTACCCGCCGGGCCTTTGTGCCGGCCTTCGTACCCGCCTCGGCGATCCGTGCCGCTTGTTGCTGCGCGGCAGCGGTGGGAGCGGGGGCGCGCGCGGCGCATCGTGTCTTGCCGCCCCGAGCATGCCTCCATCGCTCTCCGGGCGCGCGCAGAGCTTCGGCCGCTGCCCAAGGAAGTGCACCGCCCACGACCGGGCCTCGCCGAAGGGTGACGCGGTGGGAGGTGCACACCTTTGGCCGCGGACGGCCCGCTGCCGCCGGCGGGCGCGTCCAGCACGGTTGCCCGTCCGTCGATACGGTGAAGAGTTCCCCTTCCGTGTCCCGGCCACACTCGGCCGGGACACCACGCCCGGCGGGCTCTGCACCGACGGATGCCTGGCACTCGTCGTCGCAGAAGGGGATCCGCAGGAGGTGGCCGGGCAGGCCGGCGCCCGTGCCCGCGCCCGCGGTCTTGTGCGGAGGCGGCTGGGAGGGGGTTTCCCGGTGCACTTGGCACGGCGGTTTCACCGGTGTTCGCCGCCCGCGCCATCGGGAGATTCCCACGGCGTCGTCCAGCCCGGCCTCACAAGTGAATTCGTCGCCCGTCGCCGCCGCAACCGCGGGGAGCTCGACCAGCAACAGGTGTATGACGAGGCGTAGTTCGCCGCCTGTGACCTGCATGGCCACCTGCGCCGGCTGCCCGGCCCGCGGAATGTGTGGGGGCGTTTGGGCCGGATGGACGCCCAGCCACTGCCCCTGGGAGCAACCACGTTCGGGCACCTGGAACAGCTGATGGGTCTTCGCGTTCGACCACGGTGCGTTCATCGGCTTTCCCTGGCGTGACCGTTCCTGTCGCCGGTCGGCGCGATGTTCACGCAGGGCTGTCGGGCGTGGGAGGCGAGGCGAGTGGAGTTGGTCGGCTGCTGCGGGGGCATTCCGGGTGTTGATGTCCTTGCGGGTCATGTGTCCTTCTTCCTGTCGGGTCGGGGTCGGTTCAGGTTCCGAGGCGGCCGGCGGCCGTCCAGGCGGCATACTCCTGGCGGACGTAGGGGCGGCTGGGGTCGAGCGTGATCCCGTCGGGGTGGTGCGGGCCGGCCACCAGGTCGGGATGGTGGCGGTCGTGCAGGACGAGGCGTTCGGCGGTTTCTGCGGCGGCTGCGACCGGGCCGGGGCAGGGGTCGTCCATGGCCATCCGGTCCATGAGGGCGGCACGACGTAGCAGCCAGGCGCGTTCGGCGGCCGGCGCATCGACCGGGGGTCCGGTGACGGGCCTGGCCTGGCGGCCGTCGCGCTCGGCCCCAAGAGCGAGCACTTGGTGCATCTCGCGGCGTAGGTCTGGCGCATTCGCGTACGCCTCGTGCGGGGGCGGGGCGCCGATGTCCTCGCCGCTGTTCGGGGTGACGTCCATGGTCATACCTCCGCCGGTACGCAGGGGCCGGGCGCCCCAGCGTTGACACAGCACCGTGTCGTGGCCGGGGTCGCCGTGATCGAGGGCGGATGGGTGTGCCCCGGACCGCATGGGCACCTGGGCCGGGCCCGGGCAGCCGTCGATGAGGCCGGGCTTGTGGGTCGCGAAGGCCCACTCGGCGGGGTCGTCGGGTGACCCGGCGTCGCAGCCGCCCCCGGTGACCCGTCGCTGTGCTGCAGTGCGGGCCCCGGTAGGGGGGCGCAGCTCGTGCGGAAGGTCCGGCCCGGTCATGGCGAGCACCTCAGGCAGGCGCGGACTTCGCGGCCGCTGCGTGTCTGGTGGACCTCGGCCGACTGGGCGAGGTACTGGACGATGCCAGTGCCTCGGCCGTGTTCGTCGGGGGCGATGTCGGGGCGGTGGCGCTCCACGGTCGTGCCGGAGTCAGTGACCACAATGTGCAGAGTGCCGTGGTCGAGGACGAGCAGCAGGGTCATGCGCTCGCGGCCGTACTGGGCGGCGTTGGCGGTGAGTTCGTCGACGATGAGGACGGCGGAGTCACGCTCGCTTTCGGGAACACTCCAGGTCTCCAGCAGATCGGCCGCGAAGTGGCGAGCGGCGGAGACGTGCGCCTCTTGCGCCGGCAGGGTGAGCAGCGCCTGGTTGCGGCAGGGCTGGCCGAGCAGTGAACTCGGGCTGGGGGAGTCGGTCACGAACATGGTCTTCTGGCTCTTCTGTGGATGTGCGGAGACCGGAACGGGGGAGACCGTCGACAACTTCGGGGGCGGTCGGTAGGTGGGCCCCTGCATGGGCGCGCTCATTCAGTTCCACGGGCGACGCATGCCGAACGGTTCGAGTTATTCGCCACTTTTGTTCGACTTCTTGCTTGCATGTCAATGCCAGCGGCCTGGCTGGGCTCACTCGCCTCTGCCAGAGCTCGATGCCGTGCTCGACCGGACCCGGCGTCGGCAGCTCGGTCTCCTCGCCCGTGGTCTTCCGGACGGCCTTGCAAGAACCCCACGCCGTAGAGCCGGACGAACGTTCCTGCCCGCATCTCGGCTCGGTCGCGGCCCTCGGTGTGCCGACCGCCTGGATCCTCTTCTCCAGGCTGCACGGACCTCGGAGGAAAAGGAGAGTTGAGGTCGCCGGCCGTTTCGTGAACGGCATACCTCTGCTCGCGCGCGGGAGGGGTAACACCTCGGCCGGGCCGTTGTAAAGACCAGGGCGGCGCCACCGGCCACCCGGTAGGGAGTGCACGCCCCGTCGGCGCGCTCACGCATCAAGTCGCTGAGGACTGGGCCGGTTCGCCGGATCCGGTGGTGAGGGTGACCAGGGCCCGGAAACCGTCGGCGCGCCGCGAGAAGGACCAGGGTGCCGGTTTCGACCTCCCCCGGGCGGAGGCTGAGGTGCATGCCGTCGGCCCCCGTATAGCCGCGCCCACCCGTGTACGCGGCGGGCACCCGAGGTGGCCCGTCGCGGGGTGGCCGGCCAGCCACTGCCGGAAGCCGCGTGACGGGAGCGGGTCAGAGCCCCACGGCCGAGCCGTAGAACTGCCCCGGTGCCGACACACCCCCCGATGACAGGTTGTGCAGGCGATGCAGCCGCAGCACCTGACCGGCCCCGGGGAAGTGTGACACCACAGCGGCCAGATCGACCGGATGACCACTTGCGGCCGCCTCTCGTCCCGCCGGTCGTGCACCCGGACGGCCTTCACCCTGATCCGTCCGGCCGCGGAGGTGACCTTTCCCGGCCGGTGGCAGCCGCTTCGACCACGAGCCGCCGCCGCGCGCATGGCGCCGATCAGCCCCTCGGCCATAGAGGCGCCAGTGTCGGCCTCCGAGGCCGCCGTCGCGCTCATCCGCCGGGTGCCCACGTCGGACGATCTCGCCGATCCCGGAGCCGTGCGGCGTGGTGGCATCGGTCGACGACGGCGATCACTTGCGTCCCTGTGCAGCCGATGTCACGAGCACAGGCCTTCTCGATGGCCATCGGCCGGACGTCCTCGGCGTGCTCCTCCAGCCTGGTCCACCGGTCTTGAGGCGGCTCGCTTCATGTCGACTGCCCGGTTCCCTCTCCGCCCGCGGCCCGACCCTTCGGTGGCGACGTCTCTCGGCCTCCTGTGCTGCCGTGCGCTCACACCCGACAGCTGACGCGACCGTCCTGCCTGGCCTCACGCCTGCATCGTGACCAGCTTCTGACCGTGGCCTACGAGGATCTCGAAGTGGTCGATGGCTCCCGGGGACATGGGGACCGCCCCTGGGATCGTGGTGCCGGTGGGGTACTCGCCTGCCCTCCAGGTGGCGCCGTCCGCCCTGGCGCCGCCGGGCCCGACCGCCTGCAGCCGGCAGGTGATTCCTGCGGGCGCCCCCTTGGCGGAGACCTGCAGGACGCTGCCCCAGGCGGAGGGCGAGACCTTTACCGAGGCGGAGACGCCGGTGGTGGGATCGTTTCCGGAGAAGGTGCGCGAGGGAGCCGGTGCGGTCGGTCCGGGCTGCTGCGCCTCGCCGCCCACGGACCCGATGGTCGCCAGCCATGTGCCGCCGGCCGCTCCCGCGATGAGCATCAGGGAGGCGACAGCGCCGGCCAGTTGCAGCCGCCAGGTCCTGCGGCGCCGGGCCGCGGCCTGCTGGAGCAGCCTCTCCAGCACACCCACCTCGCGCGCCTGCGGCACCGCAGGTACGGCGGGCTGTGCGGGCGGGGAGCCCTGCGCGCTCTCGGCTGCACGCGCCACCAGCCGATCGGCCAGGTCGCCGTCGGCCGCGGGCACCGTCCGGCCTTCGACCTCGGCTTCGGTGACCGTCGCGAGCAGCGTGGGCAGTCCCGCCAGCTTGGCGTGTTCCGTCCGGCACTCGGCGCATGCCGCCAGGTGGGCGCGCACCTGTTCCATTTCCACCGGGGGCAGCGTGCGCAGCACGTATCCTCCCAGCGCCAGCCGGAATGTGTCGCGCTCCGCACTCATGGTCGCCACCTCCTGCACGCCACGGTCATGGCTCGATGCCCCGTTCCTGTAGCGCCAGCCGGAGGGCTTGGAGGGCGTAGTAGGTCCGCGACTTCACCGTGCCGAGCGGGATGCCCAGCACATCCGCGGCCTCCGCCATGGTCCGGCCCCGGTAGTACGTTTCCAGCAGTACGGCGCGGTGGTCCGGGGACAGCGTCCGGATGGCGTCGGCCACCGCCCAGCTCTGCAGTGCCTGCTCGATCTGGTCCTCGCCCGGCGTCTGCTCGGCAACCCGCTCGATGGCCTCGCTGTCGGCCTCGGCCGGCCTCGCCCGCCGGGCCCGGCGGGCGTCGATGACCAGGTGCCGGGCAACCGTGAACAGCCATGCCCGAGCCGGGCCACGTGCGGGATCGAACGCGGCGGGATGCTGCCACGTCCGCAGCAACGTCTCCTGCACGACATCCTCCGCCCATTGCCGGTCTCCTGAGGTCAGTCGCAGCACGTAGTGGAACAGGGGTCCTGCGTGCTCGGCATACAGAGTGCGGAGCAGTTCCTCGTCGGTGGTCGAAAGGGTCCCTTTACCAGAGACACGATCCGCGGAGCGATTCGGATCGGTCCTTGGACCACGTTTTCGGGAACTCCAGGGCATAAGACGATCATCGCGCACATGTACCGCTTCATCCTGTAACGCACGGCACGGTGCAGGTGACACTCTGCGAGCGTCGCGGTGGATACGCCCCTGTCAGTGCGTGCGGCGCCCGGGGGGAGGACGGCTGATCTGCGGCGACACCAAGAGGCCTCACAAAGAGTGCATATCTACCGAACCGTAGGACCCCCGCCGTCCGTGGAGCCGGAAAAGGGTCGACTTACGCGCAATTCCTCATCGATCCCCCATGCGACAAAGGATGGATCAGAGGTGATCGAAATACACCACGCGACGCACGCGCTCCTGGCGCTGGCCACGCTCACTCCGCCCTCGTGCGTCGAAGTCGGCACCACCGCGCCGCCCCGGCCCGTGCCCAGCGCACACCACGGCGACGGCTCTATGCAGCGCTCGACGCGCACAGCGATCGAGGGCTGCGCAACCACCGGGGCAGAACTCCACCCGGCCCAGCGTGCGCACCAGTCGTATGGGCACCGCCAACCGGCCCCGCGTCACTCGCGGCTCCCCGCAGGGGGACCTGCCGCATGCCGCCTGCACCTTCGCGGCGCACAAGGGCGGTCGCGCAGCGCGGGGCACGTCGAGGCGCGCGACCGGCGCGGGGCAGCACCCACGCTCGTTCGCTGGATCCGCGAGCGGCACGCGCCCATGAACGCGGCATCCACCACACATTCCTGGGGTTGCGTGCACTCAGCCGGGCACCTCCCCCAACTCTGTCCGATCAGTGAGGAACGAACACCATGCACCTGAACTTTCGTACATCAAGCCGGCGCTCACGTGCTGCGGCCGGACTGGCCGTTGCCACCGTAGCCACCGCCGGCGCGTTGGGGCTTCTCAGCGCATGTGGCCAGTCGTCGCATTCCTCGTCCACCGGCGCCGCTGCCATCACACCTGGACGCGGGCAGCACCAGACGCCCGGGATGCCCGGTGCCTCCGGGCCGGGGAACGCGGCGGGCTCCGCTCCCGGCGCCTCGCCCATGCCCAGCATGAGCATGCCCATGAGCCCTCCGAGTACGGGTGCGTCGACCGCGCCGGTGTCCGGGGACGCCGTGGCGATCAAGAACTTCGCGTTCTCCCCGGCCACGCTGAAGGTCAAAGTGGGCACGACGGTGACCTGGACCAATCAGGACACCGACGCCCACACCGTCACCAGCGCCGGATCGGGCGGCCCGCTGCATTCGGCCGCCCTGAACACCCACGCCACCTACAGCTACACGTTCACCAAGCCCGGCACCTACTCCTACCTCTGCACCATCCATCCGTTCATGACCGCCACCGTGGAGGTGACCTGATGACCGAGTACCACGACGCCCAGGACGGTGCACCGGTGGGCGACACGGCGCAGCCCGCCGAGGAACACGGTATGACCCGCCGCCAACTCATCCGCCACGCAGGATGGTTCGGCGGAGCCGTGGTGCTGACCGTGGTCGCTGGAGAGGTGATCAGCCATATACCCGACTCCCGCAGCACCAACGCCGCCGCTTCCGGGGCCGCCGCGGCCGGAAGCGGCGCGCTGCGGTTCGTCCAGGTCTCCGACAGCCATATCGGCTTCCAGGGTCCGGCGAACATGGACGTGACCGGCTCGTTCACCGAAGCGATCAACCAGGTCAACTCGCTGGGGTTCAGGCCTGACTTCGTCATGCACAGCGGCGACCTGACCCACCTGTCGACGGCGGGACAGTTCGACAAGGTCAGGCAGATGATGACCGGTCTGCAGACCGATCGCGTCTTCACCGTGCCGGGCGAGCACGACTCCATCGGCGATGCAGGCCGCGCCTACCGGCAGACCTTCGGCAAGGGCACACTCGGCGACGGCTGGTACAGCTTCGACACCCACGGCGTGCACTTCATCGCCCTGGTCAACACCCTGAGCCTGGAGAAGCTCGGCCACCTCGGCAACGAACAGATCCAATTCGTCCGCAACGACCTCGCCGGACTGTCGTCGGACACCCCCATCGTGGTCTTCAGCCACATCCCACTGTTCGCCATGTACCCACAATGGGGCTGGAGCACCGATGACGCACTCAAGGTCATCGCTCTCCTGCGCCGCTTCTCCTCGGTCACCTGTCTCAATGGGCACGTCCACCAGCTGTTCACCAAGACAGAGGGCAACATCACCTTCCACTCCGCCACCACCACCGCCTACCCCCTGCCCAAACCGGGCCGCGCCCCCGCCCCCACCCCGCAGGTCGTCCCCGCCCGACAGCTCAAGGACGCACTCGGCATCCGCACCGTCGACTACCGCCAAGGCGACCGCGAACTGGCCATCAAGGATCAGAGGCTGGCATGAACACCCACAGACTCCTCGCCCCCACCCTGCGAGCGGCGACCGCCGCCACCCTTGCCGCCAGCGGATACATCCACGCCCAGCTCTACCTCGACGAGTACCGCTTCATCCACATCATCGGCCCCCTGTTCCTGCTCCAGGCCAGCGCTGCCTTCGCCCTCGCCGCCCTGCTGCTGATCGGGACTCCACCCCTGCTGCTGAGGGCCGCCGCAGCCGGCGTTGCGCTCGGCGCCCTCGCCGGATTCACCGCCTCACGCACCGTGGGTGTGTTCGGATTCACCGAACACGGTCTGCAGCCCGCCCCACAAGCCGTCCTCAGCCTCGTCGCCGAAACCGGCACACTGCTGCTCCTCGCCATCTGGCAGGCAACCGTGACCCGACAACACCGCGCTGCCCGACCGCCCGTCAGGACACCCACCTGGAATCGGGCCACCTCCCGCACACCACCCAACTGAACCACCACCACGAAGCCACCCGGGATGCCTTGTCCTTGCCCGGGGTGTGGCGGGCCCGGCACAAAGCCACACACCACCGCACGGGCTACCACGACAGGACGACATGGCAGCGCAGGGCGATCATGCGGGTGCTCACCGGTTGCCACGATCTGGTGTCGGCCCAGGCACTGCACGCCCTGCTGCTTGCCGAAGCCCCCTCGCTCGGCCTGACCACCCTCTACCACGCTGCGCGAGCTGCAGGCGGACAGCGGTGTGGATGCCGTACGCCAACAGACGGGCCGGTGGGGCGCACCGGCTGCGTACCGCCGACCGGCACCGCAACCACAGCCGTGCCGCGGCTGCAGCACACCCCGCCCGCGGACACCGACATCGTCGAGAGGCGGGCCAGTCGCCACGCTTGCGACATCGGCTTCGCCGCCGAACACACCGTCGACCTCACTGGCGCTATCTGCGCCGCCCACCCCTCATTCCGGAACCAAGGAGTATCTCCCATGTACCTGGAACCGCGCCCAGGAATCGCCTGGCCGAGCCCGCACCTCCGCGAACTGAAGGATGCCGTACGCGCCCTGCTCGGCCTGGATGACGACACCGCCGTCATAATCCGCCAACTCACCTGCAGCGAACCCAGCCACCCACCGCTGGAAACCGTCGTCGCGGTGCTGCCCATGGACGGCGAGGCCCACCGCTGGACACTCCACCGCCCCACCGACCAGATCACCGAGAACGACCTGCGGGCCACCCTGCTCCACCACCGACCGAGCTGACCGGAACTTGACCTGACTGCCCCTGAATCCCGAGAACTGCGCGACAAGCGGCTTGCGGTCACCGCACTGACCGGCGTCCGCGGCCTGGCAAATATCACCCCTCAACCGCATGCTGACCAGGGCGTGTTCGGCGGGCCGAGGCCGGCGGAACCCGGCCCCACACCGCCCATCACCGAACACCGCCCGAGCTGCGGGCCGTTCTGCACCATTGGCACGCGCGTACCCGAGCTCAGGCCCTGGGGCATCAGCCACGGTGATCGACGCGCCGACACGCGGACGGCCCGGCGCCCCAGCGGCGGTCAGCGGATGATCGGTTGGGGGAGTGGGGGCGGGCGTTGGCGGTGCCCTGACGGGGGTTGAGGCGGCCTGGAGCGCGGTGCTGGCGTCGCCGCCAGTCCGTTTCGCCAGGCCGCTCGCCGAACCCGCCATGCGCTGTGCAGCACAACGGGCTCTACACAAGTCCCGTAACAGGGCCTGCCAGGGCCGGCAGTTATCTCATCCTGCTGTCGGCCATGGTGTTGGGACGACGGTCCCGCCCCGCGGTATCGGTAGCGCGTGGTGCGTACCTTTGCAGGGTCGAACAGCTCTCGCTCTTGGCCGCGTGGCCACGACCGTCCGCCGCAATAGCGGCGTCGGCTGGATGTCGCCCGGTGGGGTCGGTCAGAGGTGACGTGCCACGAAATCGGCCACCTGCGTGCCGAGTTGCTGGCCCGCCCGGTTGTCGATGGAGGTGTGCTGGCCGGACCAGATCCGGCTGAGCCACGCTTCGGTGGCGGCGTCCTGGAAGCCGGCAAAGGTTCGGGTGACTCCCTTCGACGTCACCGCGAGTTGATGCCGCGCCCCGTAGAACCCGGCGAGCGTCGTTGCGGCCGCCTGGCTCAGAGCGCCGTGAGCTCCGGGATAGGACGGATCCGGCGCGGTCGGCAGCAGGGGGGTCCAGTTGGGATCGCCGACGATGCGCGGGTTGTAGTGCGTGCCTCCGAGCCGGATGGCGGTCACGGGCCGCCATACGCGGTAGGCGTACTTGGCGTCGTACATCGTGATCGCGGTGTCGGCGAGGGACAGGTCGAGCCGGGCGAAGACCTTCACCGACTTCTCCAGGCTCGCGTTCTGGGAGGTGACAAGGTCCTGCGCGACCTGGTTCCAGACGTTCCAGACGGGCGCCGCCGCCCAGAACTTCCCGGCCGCGGTCTGATCGGGGGTACGGGTGGTACTGGTCTTGCTCCCCAGGCTCTTGACCTCGTTCAAGGCGGTGGCGTATGCGGCGCCGCTCACGGGCGGCGGCGCTGCCGGGCGGAACTGGCGTCCGCCGGCCAGCACGAAGGGCTTGACCGAGCCCCAGTCGGTGAACACCGGCGCCGTGAAGTCGGGAGGGGTGGGCCGGTAGTCACCAGCCTTGTCGCCGGGGCGGAACTCCGGCGGCTTGGCCGAGGACCCGTCGTTGGACCGCAGGCTGATCAGTCGGCGGGCGACCGCGGATCCCACCCCGATGCCCGCCTGCTTGCCCGGGCCGTTGGGAATCGCCGACAACTGGCTGCTCAGCAGCTGGTCCACGCCTGCGCGCTTGGCCGGGTACAGGGCGACCAGCACATCGTGTGCTGCCTGGTCCGCTGCGGCATCCGCACGAGCGCCTCGCGGCGCGGACACCGAGAACACGTAGGCGGGGCCGGCCCGGGTGATCGATACCACCGCGTCGTACTCGCCGGCCTGGAGAAGCGCGAAGCTGCGCGTGGGGTGGACAGTGGACGGCTGCGCCTTCGGATCGCTGAGGATAGTGATGAGCTCGCGGTTCCACTCCACGACCGACTTGCCCGACCCCGTGGTGGCGGTGTGTAGGGTCGGCGAGTGAGCGGCGGTGGACCCGAAGGCCGGGCTGGTGAGTCCGGCTGCCAGCGCGGTTCCGGTCAGTATGGCGAGTGTTTTCTGCTTTCCACCCATGCCCTGTGACTCCTTGTCGCTGGTGGCGGGCTGTGGCGACCGGTGGTCATACATGTCGCCCATTCGGGCCACTGCGGACCACACGTTCAGCGGACACCACGGATTGAGCGGGGAGTCCGCAGCGCCTGCTGCAAAGAAGTACTCCGGACACTGCTCCGGAGTAGGACGGGGATTGAGAAGCCCGTTTCCGTCTCACTGATTCCTGTGCTGGAGCCGGTCGCTGAAGAATCGCGACTGGACTCACCGGGATACCGGCTCATGAGGCGGCACGCGTCACCCACACCAACGTTTCGGAGGGCTGACCGGGCCGCATGGTCCTGCAACCCGGTCACCTCTTTACGTCATCAAGGTCGCTTGCCAGATACAGCCTGAAGGGACCCGATCCACGCCGCAACTCCGGCATTGTGGTCATCGGCCCGCGTCGGGTACGGCGGTAGCCGACGCGGACCCTGCCTGTAGGATTCCAAACGTTCAGCAAGCGTGCTGACCTGGGCGTTCGTCAACTGCGCTGATCTTGGCCAGGCGGTTTCGCCGTACTCGAGGATGAGTTCGCCGAGGACGTCATGGTGCTGGACCCGCTGGGCCGGGAAAGGGGTGACATCGGGCTCGTCTGCAGGAGCTCGAAGTTGCAGGGCCCGGTGGGGCCTGGCGGTGTTGTAGTGCTGGGCGTACTCGTCGAGGATGTGCCGCAGGTGCTGCTCGTGGTAGATGAGCAGGCGGTCGGTGCACTCGGCTCGTGTGATGCGTATGAACCTCTCCGCGTGGGCGTTCATGCGTGGCGTTTGCGGCGCGCTCTTCAAGATCTCGACGCCGTCGGCGGTGAAGACGGCATCGAGTTTCGCGGGCCAGGCACAGGATGAGAGCGGTGAGTTCCTCGGACATCGGCGGCCGGCCCATGCGCACAGTATTTCCTTCCACTTCCACCGCAGCAGTCGGCGGTGCCAGGACAGCAGGGTGCGGGGGGTGACCAGGCGGCGTCGGCGTAGCCCGCCAGGTAGGGCCCGTGTGAGGTCGTCATCGGTCGGCTTCTCGCAGGAGATCGTCGATCCAGATCATCGAGGCTCGGAGGTGGAGTCCTGCGTGGTAGCTCTCGGGTGTCTTGTCGCAGCAGGCGGCGATGCCTCGCCATGCCTTCAGTTTGTTGATCAGGCGCTCGACGGTGTTCCGCTCCTTGTAGCGCTCGGCGTCGTGGCCGACAGGTCGGCCGCCCTTCCTGCCCTTCCTTTTCCGGCTGGCGGCTTGGTCCTTCTTCTCCGGGATGACGGCCTTGATACAGCGTATGCGCAGGTAGGCGCGGTTGACGCGGGAGAAGTACGCCTCGTCTGCAGCGACCGCGCTGGGCCGGGTGCGGGGCCGGCCGACGGGCAGGCGCACACGCACCTTGGCGACGATGGGGACGAACTGCGGGCTGTCGCCGGCCTGTCCCGCCGTCAGGATGAGCGCCACTGGACGGCACCGGCGGTCGGCGGCGAGATGTACTTTGCCGGTCAGCCCGCCCCGGGATCTGCCGAGCAGGGCCTGCGTCAGGCGGAGCTTGCGCCGCAGCCGGACGCATCTACGCTCTTCCTGTCCGTTCTGTTCCCGCGGTCCGCCCCTTTTTGTCGGGCCTTCTCCTGATCACGCGCGGCCTCCTCTATGGCCTGCATGATCTCCTCGTCAACAAGCATCCCGGCGGCGTCGTGGTGGGCACGGACGGTTGTGGAGTCCACGCTGACCAGCGACAGGTCCGTCCTCCCTTCGCGAGCGGCCTCGGCGATCAAGTCCTCGAGCAGGGCCGTGAACACGTCGGCGTCCCGCCAGGCCCGGAACCGACCGAAGACCGTCGACCAAGGACCGAACACGGTGTGCAGAGAGTCCGGCGGACGGCGTTGCGGAGCCAGTGGTGGGCTCCGTCGGCTGTGGGCCGGGGGTGCAAGGCCATGCCGATGGTCAGTGGTGGCAGTGCCAGGTAGGCAAGGCGCAGCATCACGGGCGACCACTATGCCGCGGTCGCTGATCACGGCTGCGGGCGGGTGACCTGGGCGGATGAGTTGTCGGCAGGCGCAGGCCGGTGCACCCGCGCGTTCGGTGGCGTTGGCGGAGTGCTCGGACCCCGCGGGCCAAGACGTTTGGCTGCTCCGTTGGCGAAGGTGCACAGCTCGACCTCGGCACGCGAACACGAGCGCGCCGGGACGTCGTCGCCGAGCGGGTCGAGGGCGAACAACGGACTTGCCCTCGGTGGACTCGGGCAAATCGGTTGGCTCCCTCACAGAGCGGGACTCGTCAGGGACGTTACGCGGTCGACTTCGGGGAGTGGCTGGCAGCCGGAGCGTAGATCTGGATTGTGCCGTCGAGTTCGCGCACGGGGAGCCGCGGTAGTGCGGGCAGGGGCTCGCCGGATCGGTGCGGACGCGTCAGGTTCACGCCGGCGAGGCTGAAGGTCGCTCCGTGGCACGGGCAGGCGAGTTTGTCGTGTGCGCTGTCGAGGTCGAGCCGGCAGCCCTGATGGGTGCAGTTGCCCGAGACGGCGCGGACACGTCCGTCGGTGCGTCGGACGAATCCGGTGACCGTGCCCAGGTCGAAGGCGACGACGGCCCCCTCGGGAACCTCGGTGGTTTGGGCGACCGGCTGCCAACTGCCGGTGACGGGGACGAGTTCTGCGGGCGGGCCGGGCTGCTGTGCCTGCGCGCCCTCGTCGCGTCGTTGGAGGAACTGGTCTGCGGCCACGCCGGCCAGCGCGCCGGTGGCGGTGAGCGCGCCCGCAGCCAGGAGTCGACGGCGTGGCGGGGTGCGCCACGTCGGCTGCGGTGTGGGCGTGGCCGCCTGCGTCTGCTCGTGTTCGCGCAACTGGTTTCGCAGCCGGTCGACGAATGCGGGGCTGGGGCCCTGGGCGTCCGGTCCGGCGGCCGCCAGGTCGATGGCGGTGCGCACGAGGGCCAGTTCGTCCTCGGTGGCCGCGAACGGCTTGGGGCGGCGCCGGCCGAGCAGCCGTTCCACGTAGCGGTCTACTGCCTGCCGTCTCATGGCGCTTCCCCTTCCTTGTCGGCCTGGTTCTCCACGCGGGCGGCCGCGCGCAAGGCGCGGTGCTGGAGGACCTTTGCGTTCGCTACCGTGACCCCGAGTTCCGTTGCGGCCTGCCGGATGGTGTACCCGCGTAGGAATCTCAGGACGAGAATCTGCCGGTACCGTTCCGGTAGCGCGTCCAGTATGCGCTGGGCATGCGCGCCGGCACCGGCGTTGTCGGCCTCCCCGGCGCCGGGCGCTTGATCGGCGAGGTCGATGGCGTCGGGGTCGATCTCGGTGGCCTGGTGGCCGAGCGTGCGCCGCCAGTGCTCGGCGAGCACGGTACGCGCGGTCGCCGTCAGGTAGGCGCGTACCTGGCCGATCTCGGCGCCGGGGCGCAACGGCCCGAGCGCGGCCGTGAACACCTGCGAGGTCAGGTCTTCGGCGTCCGGACGGTTGCCGACCTTCGCGAACATCAACCGGTAGATCCGCCCCACGTTGTCGGCGTAGATCGCCTCCCAGTCGGGATACGCCGCCCACGGCAGTACCGAGGGGTGGGGCGCCAGCACCGCGGTGTCAGCCTGCCGGATCATGGCCGGGCCGACCCGTCTGAGCGCTGCGAACCTCCGGCGACCGGCCACGGCTCATGGTAGAGCGCGGCGCGCCTGATCTGTTCTCTCGGCATCGATTGACCCTCCGTCGTTTCTCCCCGCCTAGAGATACGGGCGGGGGTTACAGCCGTGCGCGGTGCCGGTGTAACCCCCGCCCGTATCCCCTTTGCGACGGCGGCGGGCCGCGGCAGAAGCGCCTGGCCCCGACACACGCCGAATCCAGTTCGAGGCCTTCATCCGCGCCCGTCCAGGGCTGATCAGAAAGCTGAACCAATGGACACGTCCTTGCCCAAGCGCCGGGTCGGCGCCGCGGCCGTGCTGCTCGCGGCGGCCGGGCTGACCCTGGCCGCATGCTCCAGTCCCGCGCACAGCACCGCGTCGGCCACGGCCACCGCCATCACGCCCGGCTCCGGCGAGTCGAGCCTGGCTGGGCTGCCCGGCGCCACCACAACGGGCGCCGCCGCGCAGCCGTCCACGGGTCCGTCCGCAGCCGGCTCCGCGCCGACGATGACGATGCCGATGCCGACGAGCGCGGGCGCGCAGACACCGGCCGGTGCACCGGTGGCCTCCGACAGCGTGGCGATCAAGAACTTCGCCTTCGCGCCCGCCTCCATCACGGTGAAAGTCGGCACCACGGTGACCTGGACCAACCAGGACACCGACGCGCACACCGTCACCAGCCAGAACAACGCCGGACCGCTGAACTCGCAGCCATTGAGCACCGGGCAGAGCTTCTCCTACACGTTCACCACCCCGGGGACCTACAGCTACCTGTGCACCATCCACCCGTTCATGACGGCCACCGTGACGGTGACCCGATGACCGCCCCCATGACCCGACGCCAGTTCGCACGGCACGCCGGCTGGTTCGGCGCCGCTGTAGTGCTGAGTGTCACCGGTGGAGAGGTTGTCAGCCACATCGCCGACACGCGTGACGGCATCGCCTCCGCGACGACCGGCGATGCCGGCACCCTGCGCTTCGTGCAGGTCTCCGACAGCCATATCGGCTTCACCGGGCCCGCCAACACGGACGTCACCGGCTCCTTCGCGCGCGCCATCGACCAGGTCAACTCCCTGGGATTCCGGCCGGACTTCGTCATGCACACCGGCGACCTGACTCACCTGTCCACCCCGGCGCAGTTCGACCAGGTCAAGCAGATGATGAGCGGACTGCGCACCGACCGCGTGTTCACGGTCCCGGGCGAGCACGACTCCGTGGACGACCACGGCCGCGCCTACCGGCAGACCTTCGCCCGCGGCACCGAAGGCGACGGCTGGTACAGCTTCGACACACACGGCGTGCACTTCATCGCGCTCGTCAACACCCTCAGCCTGGAAAAGCTCGGACACCTCGGCACCGATCAGATCGACTTTGTGCGCCGCGACGTCGCCGGGCTGTCCTCCGACACCCCGATCGTCGTGTTCAGCCACATCCCACTGTTCGCCATGTACCCGCAATGGGGGTGGTCCACCGACGACGCGCTGCAGGTCCTCAACCTCCTCAAGCGATTCTCCTCCGTCACCGCACTCAACGGGCACGTCCACCAGTTGTTCAGCCGAGTGGAAGGCAACGTCACCTTCCACTCGGCCACCACGACCGCTTACCCGCTGCCCAAGCCCGGCCAAGCCCCCGCGCCGACCCCGCAGGTGTTGCCGGCCCGGCAACTGCACACCGCCCTCGGCATCCGCACCGTCGATTAC
Organism: Streptomyces sp. NPDC001634; assembly: GCF_040298185.1. Classification (NCBI taxonomy): domain Bacteria; kingdom Bacillati; phylum Actinomycetota; class Actinomycetes; order Kitasatosporales; family Streptomycetaceae; genus Streptomyces; species Streptomyces sp. NPDC001634. The sequence continues at coordinate 29,242 of NZ_JBEOZU010000032.1, forward strand.
CGACAGGGCACCACCCCACTGGCGATCGCCGATCAGGAGCTGGCATGACCGACACCTCCACGTTCGCATCCAGGCGTACCCCCGGGTGGACCGGAGCGCGCCCGCCAGCGGCGGCGAGGCTGTTCACCGCGGTCGGCGGGGCCACGCTCGTCGCCAGCGGCGCCGTCCACGCCCAGCTCTACCTCGACGGCTACCGATACCTGCACGCTGTCGGCGTCCTGTTCCTGCTCCAAGCCGCGGCCTCCTTCGGCCTCGGAGCGCTGCTGCTGGCAGGAGCGCTCCTGCCACCGCCCGCGCTCATCCACCTTGCTGCCGCGGGCACGGCCCTCGGCGCGCTCGCCGGCTTCGCCGCCTCACGCACCATAGGCGTCTTCGGATTCATCGAACACGGCCTGCAACCCGCGCCGCAGGCGCTCGTCAGCGTCGTCACCGAATGCGCCACCGTGCTGGCGCTGCTCGCAGCCGGATACCTCACCGTCCGGCACCAACAGGCACCCGTGGCCCGTCCACCGAGCGCGCGCTGAAGACAATCGACGCCACGTCTGTTGCCCGCCTGTCGGCGGAGTCCGGACGCCTCGCTGCACTATGACCCCACCGCCCCACCGACCGACGTCACGAGATCACAGCACCGATGCTGCTGGTGCCCACGCAGAGGCGACGGGGGCGGCGCGCTCCCGCGCCTGACCATCTCGCGCCAAGTCCCTCCTTGACCGGCTCGGAGACAACAGCAGCCGGTTCTTGATGAACGGAACCGGCTGTCGGCCGAACAAGCGATCCAAATCCACCGGCGGGGAACCCGGACGGTGGCCGGGTAGCCATCGCAACCGGGCCACCCCCGCGCAGTCGCGTGCTCACAGGCCTAGGGCAACGGACAAGGAAGACTGGAGATGACCACAGCAATCGTCGGCGTCGGCAACATCGGATCCGCGCTCGCCCGGCACCTGGTGGCCGGGGGCGAGAGCGTCGTCCTGGCAGGGAAGGGCGCCTCGCGCGTGGAGGAGCTCGCGGACGAGCTCGGGCCGCTCGCCCAGGCGGCCTCTGGTGCAGGATGCGATCGCGGGCGCGGACACGGTCGTGTTCGCGATCTGGCTGGACGCCATGAGGGAGCTGATCCCGCAGGTCGCACCCCTGCTGGACGGCAAGGTCGTGATCGACCCGTCGAACCCGATCGCGTTCGACGAGAGGGGCCAGGTCGTGCTGTCGCTGCCCGAGGGGCAGTCGGCCGGGTCGGTGGCCGCCGCCCTACTGCCCAAGAACGCCCACTACGTCAAGGCGTTCGGCACCCTCGCCGCAGCGGGCGGCGCTCTTCTACGTAACCGACGACGAAACCGGCGCGACCACCGCCGAGCGGCTGATCCGCGCGGCCGGGTTCGACCCCGTCAAGGCCGGCAGCGTGGCCGACGCCGGACCAATCGAGGCGCCCGGCGGCGACCTGCACCAGTTCGGCTTCAATGGCGAGGTCGTCGCCCTCGACCAGGCGTGCACCGCTGTAACGCCCACCACCAGTGAGCTCGCGCGCGAAGGCGGCACGCCCGGAGGCGGCAGCGGGCAGCCGGGCGCGAGCGCGGAGCCGTTCGAGCGGAAGATGGGCCAGCCGACCTCGGTGACCCAGTCGTGCTCGCCGCCCACGTCGAGGGGGCCGCGCAGGTAGAACTCGCGCAGCGGGCCGTGGACGCCGATTTCGCGGCGTGCAGCGTAGGTGCCCAGGTCTCCGTAGGCGCTCCAGCACCGTGATCTGGTGGCGCAGGGCGAGGATCTCGACGACCTTGTCCCGATCGCTCATCGGCAGCAGGCGCAGCATCGCGAACGTGTTCGCCACACCGAAGTAGGCAGGGTCGCCTGCCCCGTCGGCTCACCGTGACCCTCGCGCGTACATGCCGTCGCCGCCGAACAGCGGGAGGCTCATCGCACGGAAGCGGAGGTCGAACGGGCGCTCGCGGAAAACGGCCCGGAGCGCCTGGAGATCAAGCACCGGATGTGGGCCACCATCGAGGAGAACGCTCCTGCCCATGCGCTCTTCGCCACCTCGACCTCGGGTCTTCCGGCCAGCGAGATCGCCACGGTCCTCAAGCAGCCCGAGCGCCTGATCGTCGGCCACCCCTTCAACCCGCCGCACCTGGTGCCTCTTGTCGAGATCGTTCCGGGCAGGCTCACCTCGGAGGAGACCGTTGAGCAGGCGCGCGCCTTCTACAGCGCCCTGGGCAAGAAGCCCCAGGTCCTGCACAAGGAAGTTCCGGGTTTCGTCGCGAACCGCCTGCAGGCGGCCTTCTTCCGCGAGTGCGTCCATCTGGTGGCCGAGGGAGTGGTGACCGAGCGGGAACTCGACGAACTCGTCACTTTCTTCGATCGGCCCGCGTTGGGCGGTTGCCGGGCCCTTTCAGAGTTTCCATCTCGGCGGCGGTTCCGGCGGATTTGCTCACTTCCTCTCGCATCTCGCTCCCGCGATGGAACAGAGTTGGAAGTTCCTGGGAAGCCCGACCTTCGACGAGGCCACCGTCAAACTCCTGAGCGAGCAGGCCGAGGCCTACCTCGGCGACCGACCCATCGAGGAACTCGCAACTCAGCGGGACCAGGCGCAGATCGCCCTCATGCGTGCGCTGGGTGAGCTTCCGCCCGCTCCCACCCGGTGAGGAACGATGACCTGCACCGCCTCGGGTTCTCGCTGGCGAGCCTGAGCACCACAGCGCGGACGGAGCGCACGGTGCGTGGTCGACCGGGACGCTTGGGGCGTGAGGCCTTGGCGTGGCGGCGGCGCAGCAAGTCGCGGTGCCGGCGCAGCAGCGTGTCGGGGGAGACGATCAACTGGAGTCGACCAAGTCGTGCTCGGGGGGGCGGTGCCGGAGCCGGCGAGCAGCGCGCGGTCGGGCCAGGTGAGGTTGGGCTTGTGGATCTGCCGCTGCAGCACGGCCAGTTGGTGGCGCAGTGCCAGGATCTCAGCGTCCTGGTCTCGGTCGCCCATCGGCAGGAGTCGTATCAAGGTGAACACGCTCGTCAGGGCCAGGTAAGGCAGTCGCAGCAGCACCGGAACATCCGGGCGTCGCCCGGAGCCAGTGGGTAATCACCGAGCGAGGCCCCCCATCGTCACCCCTGACCGGCAGGGACTCACGACAGTGCTCACGCGCGTTCTGACCAGCACGGGTGAGGTTACTGGCACCTACAGGGCCGGCGGTCGGTCCAGGCTGCTCAGCAGCGTTCGGCCTTCCTCCCGGGCGGCGGCCACCGCCGGCTCTCCTAGCCCGCACAGGCGCAGGCACGACGACGCGATGGCCTCGGTGTCCGCCGCATCCGGCTCACGGGACCGCCGTATCTGGATGACGACCTCCACCAGCTGGATCAGCAGTTCACCGAGCCGCTCGGCCGGCAGGCCGCGCGCGACGTCCTCGCTCGCCGCCAGGGCGCCCAGCGTGCCGTAGCTCGACTGCAGACGGCCCCGCTCGGCCCGGAAGGCGTCGAACCGCTCGGCCCGCACTTCCGGCAGCAGATAGAGCGTGCCGATGTTGTACGGAGTGCGGGAGAGGGTGCGTACGTCCATCGCGGCAACGGCGTACAGCGCGGCGGCCGGATTCGCCCGCTCGGGCACCAGCGCCCGGATCCGGTCCACCATCTGCAGACTGGGCCGCACGGACGTCGCCAGCAGCTCGGCGAGGATCTCCTCCTTGGTGGCGAAGTGGTAGTAGAGCGAGGCCTGCCTGATGCCGACCCGCTCGGCGATCATGCGGGTGCTGGTGCTGGTGATCCCATGGTCGACGAAGAGCGCCCCGGCGGCGTCGAGGATCTCTTCCCGGGCGGAGGTGCCGGGGTCGGACGGCGGCGTGTGCCGGGGCCTGCCTTGACGGGGACGCGTCGTCGTCATGGCCCCATCCTGCCACCAGGCGTCCGCCCCACGGCCTCCGGTCACGCGGACGCCGTGTACGCCCGCCAGCCACCGAAGCGGGTGATGTCGGGCGCGCCCTCGACGGCGTACGGCTCGACGAGGAAGCCGCAGACCTGCCGCCCGTCGGCCAGTTCGACGGTGCCGATGGTCATCGGCGCGGGCACGGCGGCGGTGAACGCCCCGAACCCGGCAGCGGGCAGCCGCCAGATCTCGCCCTCGATGCCCGTCCGCGCGTCGCCGCCTGACGCCGTGGCGTGACTCGCCCCGGCGCCGGCGTCCCGCCCGCCCTCGGTGACCCGGAGCAGGCCGGGCTTGGGCGGCTCGGTGGCCAGGGCGTACAGCCGGTAGCCGCCTGCGGTGCGGGCCGGGCCGGTGAGGGTGCCGCCGGCCTGCACCAACTGGGCATTGAGGGGCTGACCGGTGAGGTGGGCGCCGACCACGAACAGGTCGAGCCCGGGATTGGCGAACCGCTCGGCCAGCGCGGCCAGGGCGCGGTCGGAGAAGGCCGGTCCGGTGAACATCACGCCGAACGGCAGGCCGTCCACGAACCCGGCGGGAACGGCGAGCGAGGCGCAGTCCAGCAGGTTGGCGAAGTTGGTGAACCGTCCCAACCGGGCGTTGGCGCCGACCGGGTCGGCCGCCACCTCGTCGAGGGTGGGATGCCAGGTGGTGGTCGGCGTCAGGAGAGCTGTACAGCCGTCGAGCACCGCGCGTCCGGCGGCGCCGAGCGCGGCGAGCCTGGCGGCGTCGGCGGCCCAGTCGGCGGCGGTCTTCTCCCGGCCTGCCAGCACGATGGCGGCGACGGTCGGATCGAGGTCCGCCCCGATGAGGTCGCGGTGCTTCTCCAGATGCGCGCCCACGGCGGCGTACCGCTCGGCGACGAACGCGCCGCCGTACAGCAGGTCCGCGGCCTGAAGCAGCGGGGTGATGTCGGTTTCGACGATCTCCGTCCCGGTGCCCACCAGGCGGGCGACGGCGGCGTCGAAGGCTTCGCGCCAGCCGTCGGCCATGCCGTTCAGATGCTCCCCGGCCGGTACGGCGATCCGCGGGCGCGCGGGGGGCGGCGGAAGCTGGGTGCCGGTGCGGGAGAGCGGATCGGCCGGATCGGGGCCTTCGACGAACTCCGCGGCGGTGCGGGCGAGTTGCAGGTCGCGGGCGAAGACGGTCACGCAGTCGAGCGTGTAGCAGGCGGGGACCACCCCGGTCACGGGCACCAGGCCCTTGGTGGGCTTGACGCCGACGATGCCGTTGAGGGCGGCGGGCACCCGCCCGGAGCCGGCCGTGTCGGTGCCGAGCGCGATGTCGGCGATGCCCAGCGCCACCGCGACGGCGGATCCGGAGGACGACCCGCCGGAGATGCGGGCCGCGTCCCAGGCGTTGCGCACCGCGCCGTAGGGGCTGCGGGTGCCGACCAGGCCGGTGGCGAACTGGTCCAGGTTGGTCTTGCCGAGCACCACCGCGCCGGCCGCGCGCAGCCGCGCCACCGCGGGCGCGTCGGCCTGCGGCTCGTAGGCGTACGACGGGGCGCCCGCGGTGGTGGGGAGGCCGGCCACGTCGATGTTGTCCTTGACGGCCACCACCAGGCCGGCCAGCGGCAGCGCCGGGTCGACACCGGCCGCCTCGGCGAGCACCTCTTCACGTGGCCTGAGGCGGATCCAGATCTCGGGCCGGCCGACGCCCTCGATGCGGTCGTAGGCGGCCTGGACGCGGGCGGCCGGTGTCATGGCGTTCATGCCCGCACCGCCGCGAGGATCTGGCCGGGGGCGACCTGTTCCCCGGGCTTGACGTAGATCTCCAGCAGTGTCCCGGCGGTGGGGGCGTTCACGGTGGACTCCATTTTCATCGCCTCCAGGGAGAGGATCGCATCGCCGCTCGCGATGGTGGCGCCCGGCTCGGCGGCGATCTGCCAGACGGTGGCGGTGTACGGCGCGGTGACGGGGACCGCCCCGTCCGGCAGGGTGACGGCAGCAGTGGCGGTCACGGGTTCGGGATCGTCGGTGCGGTCGAACTCTCCCGCGGCTCGCCAGCGTTCCTTCTCGGCCTCGAAGGCGGTGCTCTGCCGCCGGCGGAACGCGGCGATCGAGTCGGCCTCCGCGGCGAGGAAGGCGTTGTACTCGGCGATCGAGAAGGTGCCCTCCTCGGTCGGGAAGTCACCGCGCCCGGCGTCGGTCTCGGCCCGTAGTTCGAGCAGTTCCTCCGCGGTGACGGGATACCACTCGATGCGGTCGAAGAAGCGCAGCGCCCACGGCGAGTCCTGGAACAGGCCGCCCTTGCGGAACCGGTTCCAGATCTGCACGGTGCGGCCGACGAACTGGTAGCCGCCGGGGCCTTCCATGCCGTAGATGCACAGGTAGGCGCCGCCGATGCCGACGGAGTTCTCCGCGGTCCAGGTGCGGGCCGGGTTGTACTTGGTGGTCACCAGGCGGTGCCGTGGGTCGAGCGGGGTGGCGACGGGGGCGCCGAGATAGACGTCGCCGAGGCCGAGCACCAGGTAGGAGGCGTCGAAGACGGTGCGGTAGACGTCGTCGGCGGTCCGAAGGCCGTTGACACGGCGGATGAACTCGATGTTCCACGGGCACCACGGGGCGTCGTCGCGCACCCCGGCCATGTACCGCTCGATGGCGAGCCGGGTGGCCGGGTCGTCCCAGCTGAGCGGCAGCCGCACCGTGCGGGAGGGGACCACCAGTTCGTCGCTGGGCGGGACTTCGTCCTCCAGCTCGCGCAGCAGGGCGGTGAGGTCACGGGCCTTCAGCCGCCGGGCGTCGGTGTGGATCTGGAGGGAGCGGATGCCCGGGGTGACGTCGAGGACGCCGTCGGGCGCGTGGCTGGCGAGAGTCTCCTGCAGGGCGTGGACCCGCATCCTCAGGCCGAGGTCGAGGACCATGGGGCCGTACTCGACCAGGACGTTGTCGTCGCCGTCCCGGCGGTAGGTGACGGCGGGGCGGGCATCGGTGGCCTCCAGGCGGCCGAGTACGCCGTCGTCGCCGTCTCCGCCCGTGCTGATCAGCGTGGGGGAGGAGCGGCGGGCATCGAGGGCGGCCGCCTCGGCTTCCCTGACCGGTACGAAGCGGACGGTGTCACCGGGGCGGAGCTGGCCGAGCTTCCACAGTTCGCCGCTGGCGACCACCGCGGGGCAGACGAACCCGCCGAGGGATGGCCCGTCGGGGCCCAGGATGATCGGTGTGTCGCCGGTGAAGTCCAAGGCTCCCACCGCGTATGGCGTGTCGTGGATGTTGGAGGGGTGCAGCCCGGCCTCACCGCCGTCCTGGCGCGCCCACCGCGGCTTGGGCCCGATCAGGCGGACGCCGGTGCGGGCCGAGTTGTGGTGGACCTTGTAGTCAGTGGCGTAGAGGGTGTCGATGTCCTCGCGGGTGAAGAACTCGGGCGCCGCGTGCGGCCCTTCGGTGACACCGATCTGCCAGTGCGAGGTGATCGCCGGCCGGCGCTCGGGCGGGGTCGGGCCGCCACCGGCCGTCGCCGAAGCTCCGGGTCGCAGCACATCCCCGGCGCGCAGCGCCCGACCGCCGTGCCCGCCGAAGCCGCCGAGGGTGAACGTCGAGGCGCTGCCCAGGTATTCGGGTACGTCGATGCCGCCCCGGACGGCCACATAGGTGCGCAGACCCGGCCCCTGGCAGGCGCCCAGCACCAGGGTGCCGCCGGCCGGGACCGTGACCGGCTCCCACAGGGCTGCCGCGCTGCCGTCCACCGTGACCGGGACGGGAGCGCCGGTGACGGCGACCACGGTGGCGGCCGAGAAGCGCAGGGACAGCCCGCCCGCGGTGACCTCCAGGCCAGGCACCTGGGCCGGGTTGCCGACGGCCAGATTCGCCTCGGCGAAGGAGACGGTGTCGAAGGGGCCGCTCGGCGGTACGCCCACGTGCCAGTAGCCGAGCCGGCCCGGAAGGTCTTGGACGGTGGTCATCGCGCCCGGCACCAGGACGTCGATGCGCGGCTCGGGGTCGGCCGTGGTGGCGAGCGTGCTGGTACTGTGCACGGCCTCGCGCACCTCGCCCCGCGAGGTCAGCTCGCGCAGCAGGCCCAGGTTGGTGACGATGCCATCGATCCGGCTCGCGGCCAGGGCCTGGCCGAGCACGTCGAACGCGGCCTCCCGGGCGGGGCCCTTCGCGATCACCTTGGCGAGCATGGGGTCGTAGTACGGCGAGACCTCCAGACCGGTTTCGGCAAAGCCGTCGACGCGCACGCCGGGCATGTGGTCGGCGCCCTGGCCGGGGAAGACCGCCCGGGTGATCAGGCCCGAGGACGGCAACGAGTCCTTGCCGGGATCCTCGGCGTAGACGCGAGCCTCCACGGCATGGCCGGAGGGCGTCCACTCCCGCTCGAACACCGCTTCCTCGACCGCGCCGTCGCGGGCCAGGGCGAGCATCAGTTCGACGAGGTCGACGCCGTACGCCTCCTCGGTCACCGGGTGCTCGACCTGGAGGCGGGTGTTGACCTCCAAGAAGGCGGCCTCCTCGCGCACGGGGTCGTAGACGAACTCCACGGTCCCCGCACCCCGGTAGCCGACCGAGGCGAGCAGCCGGCGCGAGGAGTCGTGCAGCAGTGCCCGCACATGAGGAGGCAGGGCCGGGGCCGGGGCCTCCTCGATCACCTTCTGGTTGCGGCGCTGCAACGAGCAGTCCCGGTCGCCGAAGACGGCGATCCGGCCGGTGCCGTCGCCGAAGACCTGCACCTCGACATGGCGGGCGGGGCGCACGAGGCGCTCCAGGAACACCCCGGCGGACCCGAAGTTGGACTCCGCGAGCGCCGCGACGCGCGCGAAGGCCCCGCGCACCTCATCGGCGGTGGCGCAGGCCTGCATGCCGATGCCGCCGCCACCGCCGGTGGCCTTGACCATCACGGGCAGCCCGATCGAGGAGGCCGCGGTGACAGCCTCCTCGGCGCTTGCAAGCAACTCCGTCCCGGCCAGTAGCGGCACTCCGGCGGCCTTGGCCAGGGCGCGCGCGGTGTGCTTCTCACCGAAGGCGGTGATCTGGTCGGCGGTCGGTCCCGCGAAACGCAGACCGGCCTCCTCCACGGCACGGGCGAAGACGGTGTTCTCGGAGAGGAAGCCGTAGCCGGGGTGGATGATGCCCGCGCCATGGGCGAGCGCGGCCTCGATGATCGCCTCCCCGCGCAGATAGGACGCTCGGGCGGGCGCCGGACCGAGGCGGACCGCGTGATCGGCCTCGCGGACGTGCGGGGCGGCCCGGTCGGCGTCGGAGAAGACGGCGACGGTGCCCAGGCCCATCCTCCTGGCGGTGCGGATCACACGGCGGGCTATCTCACCGCGGTTGGCGACGAGAACGGCGGTGGGGCGGCTCACGCGCCCTCCTTCGCGGTGCGAGCGGCTTCCGCGGACCGTGCGTCGACGTCGACCGGTGCCGGCTCCACGACGATCATTCGCAGCGGAGTGGGGTTGAAGTCGTTGCACGGGTTGTTCATCTGCGGGCAGTTGGACACCATCACCAGCACATCTGTCTCGGCGCGCACCGCGACCCGGCGGCCCGGCGCCGACATGCCGTCCACGATGCCCAGCGCGCCGTCCGCCTCGACGGGCACGTTCATGAACCAGTTGAGGTTGGAGACGATGTCCCGCACCCCGAGGCCCCGCCGCCCGGCCTCGGCGAGGAAGTTCTCCCGGCAGCCGTGCTGGAACATCACATGATGGCCGTAGCGCAGGGTGTTGGACTCCTTGCCGCACGCGCCGCCGATGGTGTCCTGGCGGTCGACCTCGTTGGCGACGACGGTCATCATCGGGCGGCCCTCGCTGCTGCGCAGCACGGTGCCGGTGCGCACATAGGCGTTGCCCTGCCAGGCCAGGGTGTCGGGGACGCTGTAGCGCTCCTCGGGATCGTCGGCGTTGTAGAGCAGACAGTCGGCCGACTGGTTGCCGCCGACGTCGACGATCGTCAGGACGTGCCCCGTCCGCACCACCGCCGACCAGGGCGCGTTGGGGGCCACCGTCTCGTCCAGGACGACTTCGCCTTCGACCAGGCTCGCACCCCAGTCCAGGGGGGAGCCCTCCGCGTGGACGGCGCCGACCGGGACGGTGGAGGCGACCGTGCCGCCGGCGGCGGTCGGGGAGCTGACGGGCGTGGTCTCGGTCCGTGTGGTCGCCATGTCACAGCCCCCGGGCTTCGCAGTAGTCGACGGTGTTGAGGTACGCCCGGTGCAGTTCCGGAGTCGCCGTGAACCGCGGCTCGTCTCGGCCGGTCGGGGCACCGCGCCAGGCGTGCACCCGCAGTGGGCCGACCACATAGCCGGGACGAGGGTCCAGCGGATGGGCGGCATTGGCGACCAGCACCAGCAGGGGCATCTCCGCGACGAGTTCGACATGCGTGCCCGCCCCCGCGCTGCCCTGCCAGGCCAGGGTGCCGTCCGGCTCGACGCGCACGCCCTGGAAGAAGGAGAGACTGGGCGGCAGATCGCGCCGGCTCAGACCGTGCTTGGCGGCCGCCTTGAGGAAGAGCCCGCGGCCGGACGGCGACGGCCCCTCGGGGCGGGCGTCACCGTACTTGCGCTCGTTCCAGGCGTCGGTGGTGGTGCCGCAGAAGGCGTCGTGCCGGCCGGAGGAGTCACCGCTGACCACGGCCAGGACCCGGCCGTCGCCGGAGAGCAGTGGATGGTTCTGGCCCGGATACGCCTGCCACGGCACCTTCTGGGTGTCGGCGACGTTCAGCCGCTCCACCGGCTCCAGGGCGTTGAAGAGCAGCAGGTGGGCGCAGGCGTCACCGCTCGGGTCGTCGAAGCGCAGCCGCGTACCGCGGGCGAGGACCTTGTGCGTGTAGCCGCCGGGTGCCACCGTCTCCGCCCACACCAGGGTGGCCGCGTCCACCCCGGGCGGGCAGTACGGGCTGTCCGACGCGGGCAGGTACGGCATCCACGCGCCGGCCTGCCCGCCCTGGGCGCGGGCGTCGTCGCGGGCGCTTCGGACGCTGTCGGTCAGGTGCAGATCACGGGCGCGGGCGGGAGCCTGCCCGGTCGGGTGGCGGCCGTGCTGCGGTACGGCCGTCGAGCTCTCGGTGGTGGTCATGGATGTCCCGTCGTCCCTTCGTCGGTACGTCATCGATGCGTCCCCTCGCGTCACACGGGCCCTCAGGCGGGCTCGGCGACGGCCTGCGCGTCCAGGGGCGGCTCGGTGTGCGTGTGCGGTACGTGCCTCAGTTCGATACGGCGGTGCAGCCGGCCGGCGAGGAAGTAACCGGCACCGGCGGCGAGGCTGAGCCCGATGAACAGCGGGGCACTCCACCGCAGCCACCACGTGCCGCCGGTGAGGTCGTAGATCTCCGCACGGGGCCAGATCAGATTGACCGTCATGCCGGCCTGGTAGAGCACGGCGAGCGTGTTGACCGCCACTCCCCACCGGCCCAGCGAGAACAGGGGCCGGCCGGTCTCGTCGACGCCCGTCGGCAGCCCGCCGCTGCCCCTTCGCCGGATCCGGGTGACCAGCAGGGGCACCGTCACGCCCAGATAGGCCAGGTACAGCAGGGCGATGCACAGACTGGACAGGGCGGTGAAGATCGCCGACTGGCGGATGTTGACCACGAGCGCGATCGCGGCGCCGACGCCCACCACGATCGACGTGGTGATCGGCGTACCGGTGCGGGCCGATACCTTGCCGAGGCGCCGGTGGAAGGGCAGGGCGCCTTCGCGCGCCATGGAGTACATCATCCGCGCCCCGGAGGTCTGCACGGCCAGGGTGCAGGCGAACACCGCGACTGCCACGCAGCACAGCAGCAGGCGGCCCAGAACCCCGCCGAGCCGGTCGGTGAGCACCCAGGACAGACCACCGGCTGCCAGTTTTCCGTCGGTCAGGCTGCGCGCCGCCATCAGCCCCGACAGGATCAGCAACGCGCCGCCGACACCCGAGGTGATCAGGGCCCGCAGGATGGTCCGGGGAGTGGTCCGGCGCGGGCTGTGGGTCTCCTCCGCCAGCTCGCCCGCCGAGTCGAAGCCGACCATCACGTACGCCGCCATCAGTGAGGACGCGAGGAAGGCCCCGAAGTAGCCGCCGTGACCGGCCCAGCCGGTGGGGTGGGCCACCACCTGCGGACCCCGCTCGGGCAGGAAGAACAGGATCAGCACCAGTGCGAGCACGCCGATGATCTCGACCGTGACGCCGAAGCTGGTGGCGGCGGCCATCTGGCGGATGCCCAGGATGTTCACCACCGTGGTGATGACCAGCAGGACGCATCCCAGCAGGACCGCGTTCTGCGCCCCGGTCGGGGAGCCCACCGACGGATCGGCGCCCGGACCGCCGACGATCTGGAACCCGGACCAGATGCCCGGCAGCACCGCCTGTGCCGCGATCGCGGCCGCCGCGACCGTGAGTATCTGCCCGATGATCATGATCCAGCCGACGAACCAGCCCGTCGTGGTGCCGGCCAGCCGGCTCGACCACTGGTAGATCGCCCCGGATATGGGCCAGCGCGCGGCCAGTTCGGCGAAACACAGTGCGACGAGCAGTTGGCCCGCGAAGACCAGCGGCCAGGTCCAGAAGAACGCGGCGCCGCCGAGACCGAAGCCCAGCCCGAACAGCTGGAAGACGGTGGTGAGGATCGACACGAAGGAGAACCCCGCGGCGAACGACGCGAAGCTGCCTACGCCGCGGCGGAGTTCCTGTTGGTAGCCGAAGAGGGCGTGGCCGGTCGTGCCACCGCCGCCAGGGTCCTGCGCAAGGGGGAGTTCGGGCCGGCTCATCGCCGCACCTCCGATCGGTCGACAGATACCTGTCGCTTGATAGGTATTGCGATCGTCGGCCGGACCGGTCTCACACCCGAGTCCGGGGAGTTAACTTCGTGTATCCGCGGGACCGCCTCGGAGATGGCTGCGTGCCGGCACTCTGCGGTGTCCCCACAGCGGACCCTCCCGCGCGAGACGCGGGATCGGCTCCGGCGTCTCCTCCGTTCTCGGCGGCCGACCGGGGCTCTTGTGTGTGGGGGCACTTGCCGGCGATCAGCTCTCGGTGCCGGCGCAGCAGCGTCGCTGGGGTGACGAAGAAGCTGCTCCAGCTCTGTCTGGGCAGCAGACGCGACAGGGCCGCCAGCAGGGCCCGGTCGGCCGGTTCCAACCTCGGTTCACCGAGCAGGCGTTGGAGCACAGCGAGCTGCTGCCGCAGCACCAGCAGTTCGACGTCCTTGGCGGCGTTGCCCGGCAGCCGCAGGCCCGCCGGCTCCAGCGACCCGCGCGTCAGCGGACAGATCCATGAGCACCGCATGGATCTCGATCACGCCCCGGTCCATCACCGTCCCGCAGAGAAACGTCCTGATCAGGGGCCCGAACTCGGGTTTTCACGCGGGACAGGCACGCTCGGCCGGCCGGATGCGACTGGGCCCCGGCCATTGCCGTTCGGGGCCTTGCTCCTGAGTGCGGCGCGGGCGAGCCGCCGGTTGTCCGTCCCCTGGCACGGCCGCATGATGGGGACGAAGGCAGCCTCTGCCGGCACCGGCAGGCCTTCGTCGCATTTGTCCCCGGTGTCTGTCCGGAACGCCGACTCGTATGGCCACGAGGTCAGTGCAGCGGTGCGGTGCTTGCCGGAATGAGCGAATTGGGGTCACTCCCCAGACGCAACGCCTGCATGCTGCCCGCTCAGGCACGCATCCTCGGCGGCGGGTGAGTCTCCCCGTCCGACCGGTGACTGTAGGTGGCCCCGAACACCTGGCACCTCGCCGGCCTGCAGCGCCGGCTCGGGCCGCCGGCGTGGGCGACCCGGCTCCGACTCCCGCACCCGGCTCCTGCCCGGCACTCCGGCACAGCCGACTTGATCACAACGTGCCGGCTCCGGGAATCAAAGGCGGTCGCCGGAGGCTGTGAACACATGTGAAAAAGATAGGTTTCCTCTCGTTCGGCCACTGGTCGCCGAGTGCACACTCCAAGACCCGGTCCGCCGCCGACTTCCTGCACCAGTCCATCGATCTGGCGGTGGCGGCCGAGGAGCTCGGCGTGGACGGTGCGTACTTCCGCGTGCACCACTTCGCGCAGCAGGCGGCCAGCCCGTTCCCGCTGCTGTCGGCCATCGGTGCCCGGACCTCGAAGATCGAGATCGGCACCGGTGTGATCGACATGCGTTATGAGAATCCGCTGTACATGGCCGAGGACGCCGGTGCTGCCGACCTCATCTCCGGCGGCCGACTGCAGCTCGGCATCAGCCGTGGATCACCGGAACAGGTGATCGACGGCTGGCGTTACTTCGGTTATACCCCCGCCGAGGGCGAGACCGGCACGGACATGGCCCGCCGGCACACCGAGGCCTTCCTTGAGGTGCTCGAGGGCAGGGGCTTCGCGCAGCCCAACCCACGCCCGATGTTCCCCAACCCGCCGGGGCTGCTGCGCATCGAGCCGCACTCGCAGGGGCTGCGCGAGCGGATCTGGTGGGGCTCCGGGTCGAACGCGACGGCCGTCTGGGCCGCGAAGCTCGGGATGAACCTGCAGAGTTCCACGCTGAAGGACGATGAGACAGGCGAACCGTTGCATGTCCAGCAGCGCAAGCAGATCGAGGCGTACCGCGAGGCGTACAAGGAGGCGGGGCACGCGCGAGAGCCACGGGTGTCGGTCAGCCGCAGTATCTTCGCCCTGACCAATGACTTGGACCGGGCCTATTTCGGCCGCGACCGCAACTCGCGAGACCAGGTCGGCATGATCGACGACACGACCAGGGCGATCTTCGGACGCTCGTACGCCGCCGAGCCGGACGTGCTGGTGAAGCAGCTCCGGGAGGACGAGGCCATCGAGGCCGCGGACACCCTGCTGCTGACCATCCCGAACCAGCTCGGGGTCGACTACAACGTCCACGTGATGGAGAGCATCCTCACCCACGTGGGACCGGAGCTCGGCTGGCGCTGAGTGTCGTCTCCCGGCCTGTGCCCGGTGCGGGCCGGGCCGCCACTGTAGTCGTCACGCCCCGACGCGGCAGGTCGAGGTCCTCGTCACCGTATCGGGGCCTGAGGAGTTGAAGGCATGGCTCGTGCAGCACGCCGAGGCGTCGGCGGCACAGCGCGCCTCGTGGCCGCCAGACGTGTACCGGGGCCTCCTGGGCATGGCCACCCGCGCCGCCCCTGGGTTCGATCGGAGACGAGAAGACCTACACTGGTCTGCTCGCCCTGGAGTCCTGAAGTTCCTTGGCATTCTCGTGTTGTGCTTGTCGTTGGGCGCATTCCTGCTCGCCGCACATTTGGGCCCCCGTATCTCCCTTCGGATCCGGCCTATCCGGGTGGCCGTCGTTGCCCGGCCAGGTGCGGCCCCGGCGACGACGGTGGGCAGGACTCGTTTGCCACGCCCCACGCATGACCGTGCCACAGGTGCCTCCATAACCCAGCAGGACGACTTGCCGGCCCAGGACGCATCTCTGCTGCGTGTCGGCAACAAGCAACACCACGTCGAAAAGATCCGCAGAGATCGCGGCGTCGGATTCATGGATTGAGGCCGCATTCTCACCGAAGCCAAAAACTCAACAGACGTCCCTGAGCAGCGGCCTCACTGCGTCACAAGTTGGAGCCGCCCCTGCGCGACCACGACCGTATCGTCAGCGGTCAACTCGCCCCTCGGACAGAATCGTTGACGATACGGTGACGAGGGCCTCGACCTTACGGTTGCGGTCCTCGTTTTGTGTTCGTAGCTGATGGTGATGCCCAGGGCTTCGTAGAGTGGGCCTTTCTTGTCGGCGTCACCTGCGTGGATGCGCTGTGCAATGGCTCCAAGACTCTCGGCGATCTCTCGGATCTGTTGAGCGTCGAGTGGGGCTTCCTTCTTCCTGGTGACCGTGGGGCGCGCGTCAAGTTGCTTCCGCGCCGCCTTGTTGTCTCGCTGCGCCTCGTTGATCCACTGGCGTGGCTGAGCGCTTCGATGGTGGCGGCGAGCCGGTCGGGGGCGAAGGCCCGGGCGATCCACTGATCCAGAGCCTTGCGGTCGCGCATCAGGAATCGGGCCTGGCTGGCGGCGTCCTGGAGGTCCAACGAGGAGGTTGCGTCCGAGCTGCACGATCCTCCCCCAGCTACCGCTGGGAGGTGCCCCCATCGCGGTGGGGTGAGCGGTGGCGCCGAGGATCCGGATGCGCCGTGTCGGGTGCTCGATGACGGCGAAGACGTAAAGACGCGCCCCGGTCAGGGTTCGGGTCTCGAAGAAGTCGCAGGCGAGCAGCGCGTCGGCCTGGCCGCGCAGGAAGTCGGCCCAGGTCGTGCTCTGCCGTTCGGGCGCGGGTGGGATGCCGTGCTCGCGGAGGATCTCACGGTGGAGGCGATGACCTTGATGCCCAGCGCCGCGAGTTCGGCGTGGATCCGGCGATAGCCCCACGTGGAATTCTCGTGGGCCAGGCGTAAGACCAGGGCGCGGATCGACCGGACCGTGGGTGGCGTCTGCGCCGCTTCGACACACAGGTGGCGGCATGTCGTCGCTTGAGCAGGTTGCGATGCCACCGCATGATCGTGTCCGGGCGTACCAACACCAGGAGTTGGCGCAGCTTCTCCCTTGGGAGGTGGTGGAGCAGGCCGGCGAGGACAGCGCGGTCGGTGTCGGTGAACGTGGGCTTGCCGACCTGGCGTTGCAGTACGAGCAGTTGGTGCCGCAGGGCAAGGATCTCGATGTCTTTGTCCCGGTCGCTCATCGGCAGCAGGCGCAGGAGCGACAGGGTGTTGGTCGCGGCGAGGCAGGCCAGGCGCAGAAGCACGACAGATCATGATGCCGTCCGCGTCTGTGCACGTGAAAACATCGGAGTGGTCGGCGAGCGCGACCTGAGGTTAGTCGATCAAGCACTCCACCTGGGTGGAGGAGTTATCGGCATCCGCAATGACCGCGACCGAACGTGAGCGCGCCTTCGACCGGTTCTGGCGGGCCGCTGGCAACCACAGTGACGGCTCCGGACCGGGACTGCTCATCGTGCGCCGGCTCGCAAGGGCGGGGGCGGTGACATCACCCTCCATGAAGCGCCCGGCGGTGGCATCGACGCCGTTGTCCGGCTGCAACCGGCGCCGGCGGTCGGGGACAGGTTTCACGACCGCCGCCCCCGCCCGGCCAGGCGGTTCGCACCGCCTCCGGTACGCGCACGGTGAGAGAGGTACCACACAGCCCGGGGTTCCATCGAGCGCAGCCGAGGCGTGCGGTGCGGACGTCCCGGGGCCCTGCCTGCGTCAGGCAGGGCCCCGGGACGTCGGAGCTCTCAGAGATGGCTACTTGAGCTCGGCGTTGGTGTAGTAGCCGCTCACGACCAGAACGTACTCGTAGTTGCTCTTGTCGACGCTCGTCGGCTCCAGCAAGTAGGCGGGTACGGCCTTGACGCCGTTCTTGTAGGTCCTTCTGTTGTTCACCTTCGGCGGTCTGCCGTTACGTATGTCGTCGATCATGTCCGAGGCGGCTTCTCCGAGCAGGCGGAAGTCCTTGTAGACGGTCTGCGCCTGCTCACCCGCGATGATCGACTTCACCGAGGCCAGTTCGGCGTCCTGACCGGTGACGACCGGGAGGGGCTTGCTGCTGGAGCCGTAGCCGTCCGACTTCAGAGCGGCCAGGACGCCGATGGAGATGCCGTCGTATGGCGACAGGACCGCGTCGACACTCTTGCTCCTGTACGACTCCGCGAGGATGGCCTCCATGCGCTTCTGCGCGGTGGGCCCGTCCCAACGCAGGGTGGTGACCTGCTTGAGCTCGGTCTGGCCGGACTGGACGACCAACTGCTTCTTGTCCAGGTACGGCTGCAGAGGGTCTGTCAAACGAACGGCTCTGGCCCGTAGTCGGTGGTGACGTTGAGTAGCCATCCGCGATCATGATCTTCGATGGATGGCAACTCCCTTATAGACATGGTGTTTTCCGGGCTGTCGGTGCTGGCCGTCGAGGACGTGGCGGACGGCGGCGACGCGGTAGTGATCACGGCCCGCACCCCGGATGTGGCGGTGCCGTGTCCGGTGTGCAGGACGCCGACAGCAAAGGTGCACGGGTGCCACGGCCGGACGGGTGACGGACGTGCCGGTCGACGGCCGCAAGGTCGTCGTCCACTTGCGTGTACGGCGGCTGGTCTGCCCGGTCCTGGGCTGCCGGCGGCAGACCTTCCGCGAGCAGATTCCTGGACTGCTTGAGCGCCATCAGCGCCGCACGGTGCGGCTTGCCGGGCAGATATCACAGGTGGCGCGGGAGTTATGCGGACGGGCGGCCGCCCGCCTCGCCGGTCTGCTGGCCATGCCCGTCTCCCGCAGCACCGCGCTGCGTCATCTGCGGCGCCTGCCCCTGCCGCAGCAGGCGGTCCCGCGGGTGATCGGCGTGGACGATTTCGCCCTGCGCCGCCGCTACCGCTACGCCACGATCATCACGGATGCTGAGACCGGCAGACGCGTTGCGGTCCTGCCCGACCGCGAGGCGGCCACCCTGGAGTCCTGGCTGCGGGAGCACGGCAGTGGTGTCGAGGTTGTGTGCCGAGACGGATCGGCCACCTACGCCGAGGCTGTCCGCCGTGCCCTGCCCGACGCGGTGCAGGTCAGCGACCGATGGCACCTCTGGCGCAACCTGTGCGACAAAGTCCTGCTCGAGGTCCGCGCGCCCGCCGGCTGCTGGGCCACCAGCAACCCGCCCCGCCCCGGCGGAGTACGCGAGCAGACCACCCGCGAACGCTGGAACAAGGTTCACGATCTCCTCGGCCAGGGCGTCGGCCTGCTCGACTGCTCCCGCCGACTGAACCTGGCCCTGAACACCGTCAAACGGTATGCCCGCATGCCCGAACCCCAGGCCCTGCGCATCGCCCCCGCCTACCGCCCGACCCTCGTCGACCCCTACCGCGACCACCTCCGCGAGCGGCGCCAGGCTGACCCCGCAGTCCCCGTCACCCAACTGCTCCGCGAAATCCGAGAGTTGGGCTACAGCGGCAGCGCCAACTTGTTGGTCCGCTACCTCAACCAGGGGCGCGCCGAAGGCGACCGCCCCGTCACCACCCCACGTCACGCCAGCCGCCTCCTGCTCACCGACCCCGAGAACCTACGCCCGAAGGAAACGACCCTGCTGGAGAAGATCGCTGCGGCCTGCCCGGAGATGACCGCACTTGCCGATCTCCTACGCGGCTTCGCCACCCTGCTGAAACCGGCCGAGGGCAACGACGTGAAACTCACCGAGTGGATCACGACCGCCCGGGCCATCGACCTGCCTCACCTGCGCAGCTTCACCAACGGTCTCGAAATCGACCGATCCGCCGTGAACGCCGGCCTCACCTTGCCCTACCACAACGGCCGCACCGAAGGCGTCAACACCCGCACCAAGAGGATCATGCGACAGATGCACGGACGCGCCGGAATCGACCTCCTCCGCCACCGCATCCTTCTGCCCTGACCGCTACTCGGCGTCACCACCGACTACGGGCCAGAGCCGAACGATTTACAGTCCCCTCGGTCAGTCCGATCGCGCTGCTTCCCACCTCCATGAGGTTTGACGAGGGAGGCCGTCGAGGTCCCCGCGGCCGGTGCACCAGAGAATTACCTGGGTGGGGTCTCCGGGCGGGGCGGCGGGGAAGAGCCGGTTGAGTACGGCTGCGCTCAGCGATGCTGGTGGTAGCCAGTTCACGGACAATCCCTGCGTGATGTCGTGGGTGTGCAGCAGGGTTTCGGCGACGCCCATCGCTGCGAACCCCTCGGGGTCGCACGGACCCCAGTGCCAGGCACGCAGGGCCGGGTGGGCCGTGGCCAACGCGCTGCTGAGCAGCCCGCCGCAGGCGGTGACGGCTTGGAGCACCTCAGCCGGTGAGGCGGTGGGGCGGATGTTCAGGTCGAAGGGAAGGTAGGCGTCGGCGGGCTGTGCTGCCAGCTGCCCTGCGTAGGCCAGCAGGTCATGGCCGATGTGCGCTGCTGTTTGCCAGCAGGTCCATTCAAGCGGCCCCGCCGGCACTGTCCAGTCCTCTGCGGTATGGGGGCTGAGTATCCGCAGCATCTCTGCCACGGCGGCGTCGACGTCCTGGTGGTCCATGCGGAGCTCCTTGCGGTTCGTGCTGTACGGCTGGGCTGTGCCGGTAGTCGTTCGTTCACGCTGCCAGGCACCTGGCACGTCCGCCCCAGCGGGTGCCCTTCTCGCTGCGGATACGGGCGCGTTCTTTGCGCTGGGCGGCGAGCACGTCGGGGTGGCGGGCGTTGGCGTTGCGCCAGCGCAGGTAGCGGTGCAGGGCCCGGGTTTGCGCGGGGTGGCTGCGGTGGTCGGAGTTGGCGAGGGTGAACTGCCGCAGCGGGCCGAAGTGCGCCTCGATCGGGTTGGCCCAGGAGGCGTAGGTCGGGGTGAAGCACAGCTCGACCTTGTTCTTCTTCGCCCAGTGGCGGATGTCGGCGCCGGTGTGGGCGGAGAGGTTGTCCAGGATGATGTAGATGGGGGCGCCGTCGGGCCGGGCCGCGCGGATCGACTTCAAGGCGGCGAGGCTGTTGGCGGTGCCTTTGCGGCGGCGGTTGACGCCCCACAGGGTGTCGTCGCCGACGGCGTAGCAGCCGTGGAAGTAGGTGACGCCGTGGGTGCGGTGGTAGGTCGCTGGCAGGCGGTTGGGCTTGCCCTGCTTCGCCCAGCAGGAGCCTGCGGTGGGCCTGATCCCGAGAGGGCCGAACTCGTCGAAGGCGAAGACCCGGTCCGGGAAGCGTTCCAGCACCTGCTCGATCCGGTCGAGTTTGGCGTCGCGCTCGGGGCCGGGTGACTCCTTCCACGTCTTGGTGCGCTGGAAGGTGACGCCGCGGCGCAGGAGCAGGCACCGTAAGGCTTCCCGGCCGATACGGATGACGCGTCCGTGCACGCGGCGCAGGTAGGCGGCGAGTTTGCGGATCGACCAGCGGGTCAAGGGCTGGCCCAACTTGGTGGGGCGGGTGGTAGCCGTCTGGATGACGAAGTCCTCGTCGTCATCGCTGAGCAGGCGGGGACGGCCTCCCGCCCATCGAGGGTCCAGGCAGGCCAGGCCGATCTCGTTGAACTTGTGGATCACGTCCCGGACGGTGTCCTCGTCGGCCTGGACCAGCTGGGCGATCACCGGGACGCGGTTTCCGCCCGCGGAAGCCAGCAGCATCATCGCCCGCCGGTAGCGCACCGAACTGGTGCTGCCCGGCGCACGATCTGCTGCAGCTTCTGCCCTTCCTGGTCGGTCAGTCTGCGCACTCGCACAGGCTCGGCCACTCACGCCTCCAGCGGTCGGAACGGACGTCACCACCCATCCAACCGCTCCATCCACCAACCCGGCGAACCCTCCTGGTCACAGCACTAGCGGTGGGAACGTGAGGTGTGCTTCTCCCGCGTCACAGCTTCTGGGGGCGCGTCGTTCAGGGCACGATGTGGAACGTGAGTTCGGTGGTCGTACTGTCCACGGTGTGCCCGTGCACGTAGCCACGGCTTGCCGCGTAGCTCCCCGTGCCGCCGTTGATCGAGAGGTTGAAGTCGCGGGGCGGCGGGGCGTAGGGGGCAAAGCCCTGGACCGTGATGTCACCGTCGCTGAGGGCGAAGGTGATGAGGCACTGCAGAGTGCCGGTGCTCGCACCTGCCTCGAGGCTGACAATGGTGCAGCCTCCGCCACCGGAGCCGACCCTCTGGTCGTCGCGATAGAGGTCGTTGGCGAGCGTGAACCCGTTGCCCTGGGCATCGCCCGAGCCGTTTGGTGTGAACTGAGTGGTCTTCGCAATCAGTGACAGCACCTGCTCTCCCTGTTGGCCGTCGGCCAAGGACGAGGCACCAGCAGCTGAAGCCAGCGGAGCGGAGAACACGACCGCACTCACGGCCGCCACGGAACTCCGACCGAGCAATCCGAAATTACGCATGCCGAGACACTCCTATCAGATCGTGGGTAATGCGGCACTTCCGGCCGTGTGACTTCCGTCTCTCGGCGTCCAAGTTGATCACGAATAGATCGATGTACTGAGGAGCCTCACGGTGTCGTTCGGGTGGTAATCAGGGCCTGAGGTTCCCCTGCGGAAATACCCGTGGGCGCGCGCCTGGCTGTTCACCGCCGTGTCCGACCCACACGATCCGAAGGATCAGGGCACCGGCTTTCCGGTCGAGCAGTACCGGACTGGCTGTGCCGGTTTCTGAGGGAGTCGTTTCGGTGTGACTTCGGGAGTCGTTTTGCGGCCCCTGCCACCGCAGCCCGCGCCAATTCCCCCTCCTCCCCAACCTGTTCAGACTCACTACGCAACGCGCGCCCGGAGACGAGGCCCTGCATGCGGCCCTTGACGAGATCGGATACCGGCGTCGTCCGCCAGCGGCACGAGAGCGGCACCGCGCTGGGCGAACTGGCCGACGCGGGACACGCCACCGACCTGTAGGCCGCCCGTTCGCCCAGCAGATGAACCAGCTCACCCTGGTCCTGGACAACTACCAGGCCGCTGTACGACGCACCGGGGTGTCATCGGGGGCCGTTGACCATGCGGGGCCCGCACTCGGGCCCCGCCCCCTCCCCGTCACCGCGAACCCGTAACGCCGTAACGCCGGCCGGGAACCGCACCGGTCCGCCCGCTCTGGAAGGGCATCCTTCATGCCCGGAAGCGCTTTGCCGCTGCACTGTCTCGGCGCCCCGCTGACCGCGCTCGCTGCCCGGCACCCGCCCGGCGGCCGCCTTCACCGCCTCGCCCGAGCCCTGTGCCAGACCGCCAGCGAAGCAGCTGGGGAGTGTTTGAGATGTGGGCCTCGGTGCGGGTTGGTGCTGGTCACGATCCGATCCCTGCGGTGTGTTCGGATCGCTCCTCAGCTGATCCGCCAGGGACGGAGCTTCTTGGGGTTTCGCACCGCCCAGATATGCCTGATCCGGTCGCCCGCGATCTCGAACGCGAACACGGTTGCGATGTTGCCGTCCTGCTGCGCCACCAAGCCGGGCAGGCCGTTGACCGTGCACTCCAGGAACGTCGTGCGGTCGCCCGACACACGGGCGATCTCGGCGTAGGCACGTGCGATCTGCTCACCGCCCACGATCGGGTGCAGGTGGGTGACGGCCAGCCCGCCGCCGTCGGCGGTCGCGGTGGCGTCGGGGTCGAGCAGGCTGATCAGGGCGTCGATGTCCTTGGCCTCCCACGCCGTTTTGAACTGCCTGACGATGCCGGCCTGCCCGGCACTCGCGCCCGCCGGGGTCTGCGCAGTGCGGATGCGACGGCGGGCGGACGAGGCCAGTTGGCGGCACGCCGCCGGTGTGCGGCCGACGATCTCGGCGACCTCGCCGAAGGGGTAGCGGAAGACGTCGTGCAGGACGAACGCGACGCGCTCGGCCGGGGTCATCGAATCGAGGACGACCAGGAAGGCCATCGTCACCGACTCGTCGAGGGTGACCCGATCGGCCGGGTCGATCCCGCCGACGCCGGAGCGCCCGTTGATCCACTCCGTGGGCTCGGGCAGCGGTTCCGGGATCCAGTCGCCCACGTATGTCTCCCGCCTGGCCCGCGCCGAGCCGAGCAGGTTCAGGCAGATGCGGCCGGCGACCGTCACCAGCCATGCGCCGGGCGACTCGATGGCCTGCTGCTCCCGTGCGGACATGGCGTACCAGCGGGCGTAGGTCTCCTGCACGACGTCCTCGGCGTCGGCAAGGGACCCGAGGAGTCGATAGGCGAGGTTGATCAGCCGGCGCCGCTCGCTCATGATCGCGCTGAGGCCCGGATTGCTCTGATCGTCGCCGGGCTCGCCGCTGGTGGTCATGGTCTGGCCTTCTCCCTCGCTCGCTCGCCTCCGTGGCTCTACCCGTTACGACAAAACAGCGCACCGGAATGTGAGGCCGACGCGCCGCCTCACATTCCGAAGGGCTGCGTTGTCGTACCGGTGAGGACGACAACAAGACGGAGAGGGGACTCCGATGAACGACTTCCGGGCCATCGCGGACCGCGTCGAGATCGAGGCACTGCGCGGCGAGTTCACCGACGCGGCGATGATGCGTGACCGACCCCGCCTGGCGTCGCTGTTCACACCGGACGGTGTCCTGCGCATGCCCAACATTCCTGTCGAGCAGGTGGGCCGCGAGGAGATACTTGCCGGGGGCGAGCGGCTGCAGAGCCAGTGGGACTTCTTCGTACAGAACACACACCCCGGCACGATTCTGCTCGACGGCGACACCGCGACCGGCCGCGCCTACATCCAGGAACTCGCCCGCGCCCTCGACGGACGCCAGGGTCTGAACTACGCCGTCTACCACGACCGTTACCAGCGCACCGCGGAGGGCTGGAAGTTCGCCGAGCGGGTGTACGAGGTCAGGTACCTCGACACCTCCCCGCTGGCGGGCACGGCGCCCCACGCGGCGCAGGGCTCCGGGACCAACCCGGCAGACGCCACGGCCACCCCGGTTCCGGCCGCATCCTTCGCCGACCCGGCATCGGCCGAACGACTGGAGCGGGTAGCCGCCGCGCTGTGTGCCAACGGCTTCGCCGCCGAGATCCTCGACGACGCCGCGGCCGCGCGCGCCCGCATCAAGGACCTGGTCCCCGAGGGCGCCAGTGTGCTCACCGGAGCCAGCGAGACCCTCCGGCTGTCCGGCATCGACGAGGACATCAACGCCAGCGGCCGGTACGACGCCATCAGGCCGCGTGTCCTGGCCATCGACCGTGCCACCGGCGCCGACGAGATCCGAAGGCTGGTCGCCGGCCCCGAATTCGTCGTCAACAGCGCCGCCGCGGTCACCGAGACCGGCTCGCTCGTTCTTGCCTCGGGCAGCGGCAGCCAACTCCCTGCCAACGCGGGCGGCGCCGCCCACGCGGTCTGGATCGTCGGCGCGCAGAAGGTGGTGCCTGATCTGAGCACAGCGCTGCGCCGCGTCGAGGAGCACGCCCTCCCGCTGGAGAACGCCCGCGCCCAGGCGGTGTACGGGATGCCCAGCGCCGTCAACCGCCTGCTCATCCTCAACGCGGAACCCCGCCCAGGGCGCGGCACCGTGCTGCTTCTCCGAGAGGCCATCGGATACTGACCCGGCCCAGGGTCCGTGTGACTCACGGGCTCAGAGTCAGTCGTTGATGGCGGCGATCCGGACGGTGGCTTCGTAGCGGACTGCCAGCTTTATGCCCCTACGAAAGTCAAGCAGTGGACCTGATCGAGCAGGCTGGACTGCGCCCGGTCGCCGAACTTCGGCTCCCTGCAGATGAGCAAAGCGGGCCGGGTCTGGTCGTCATGGCCAAGCAACCCGGCTGAGAATCAGGCGCCGGAAGCGGCTCAGGGTCCAGTGCCGGGACCCAACACCTGGCGCCTACCGCTATTTTCCGTTCGGATACTCCCCAGGGGCCGATCGTGGCCTGGCCCCGCCAATTCGGCCCGGAGTCCTATTGGGCTCGCGTGGGACGGGCTTGGTCCTGTCGAGGTGCCCGTACACCGTCGACCGCGGCACTCCCAACGCTACGTGACCTCGATGACGTACGGTGCCGACCACGCCAGGTCGCCGGAGCGGCTGATAAAGCCTCTACGATCCGGTTGATCACCGAACCGGGGAGGGGACATGACCGAGGGCCGGGAAACAGACGCGGTCGCCGAGAGACCGGTGGAGCTGGCCTACCGGCCGACCGTCGGCGAATTGGCGTCCGCGCTGCGGGCACGCGCGAGGAGCACCGGCGCGGGACGCCTTCAGAGCGGGGCGCTGGTCTGGACGGTGGCGGTCACGACCGTCGGCGCCCTGCTGTCGGCGGCCGGCTCCGGCCACCGGGACACACGGTGGTCGCTGTATGCGGGGGTGGTGGTCTTCGTCGCCTTCATGACTGCGGTGCCGTGGTTGCAGGCGCGCCGCCTCCACCGGCTCGCCGAACGGCAGGGGGACATCCGCGGGACGGTCGACGACACCGGGGTCCGGCTCACCACCGCGCACAGCTCGGTCAGCCACGACTGGCACCTCTACTCGCGCTATGTCGAGACGCCGGAGCTGTTCGTGCTTCTCAGCGCCGACAAGTCCGCCGTCGGCTTCGGCGTCCTGCCCAAGCGGGCCGTGGCGGACCCGGAGGAGGTGGACCGGCTGCGGGCGGTCCTCGACCGGCGGCTCGTGCGCGCGGACGATGCCGAGGCGCCCGGAAGCCCGCGGAGCCGGGGCCGGGCCGTCGGCCGCGGGGTCGGCTCCGTCGGACTGTTGCTGCTGGGGCTGCTGCTGTTCTTCTTCGCCTTCGCCGCCGTCCAACACGCCGCGCACCCGGACCGCTTTCCCGGGATCCAGAACAACACCGCCCCGATATCGGCCGTCATGCTGGGGCTGGGGGCGCTTGCGGTCGCCGGGGCTTGGTGGCTCGTACGGCGGATGACGGCCATGCGGATCGTGACCGCCGTGCTCGCCGTCCTTGTCCTGCTGGCCGGTGGCGCCGCCCTGTACCGCGTTGGGCCGATGCTCCACTGCTGGGGCTCGGACCGGATCGCCCGCGGGCCCGAGGGCGCCTACGTCTGCTACGACTTCTGAGCGGGCCACGGTATCCGAGCGGGCCTGGAGATCATCTCTCGACGGCGGGCCGCGGAAGCCGCGCAGTCAACAGGGCGGTAGGAACCGTGTCAGTGCGCCACGAGGCGCTGTTTGTTTCGGACGGAGGTGGAAGACCACCGTCGACTCGCCGTCGTAGCGGCGAGATGAAGCTGGAGGCAGCCTGAACCGGGGATCGCCGGCGAGGGCGAGAGCAGCCTCGACAAAGTCGGGTCGGCCCAGCACTGCCGGATGGGTCGGGCCCCGTGAGCGAGACGGGAAGGTATACGCGAGGAACCGGGGTTGTTACCCTCTTGAGTTCTTGCCAGCTCCAATCCGGCGGATATGGGCTGGTCAGCGGCGCGCAACCGCCCGGAAGGGCGGTGAACTCCCGGTCCGGTATTGACAGCTTGGGCCGGGAGGCCACGACGAAGGTCTACGACGTAATCGTGGCGAGGGCGCAGGGGCAGAGCCGGGTGCCTAACCCGTCAACCGAACAGCAGAGAACGTGGGAACCGCTCGTGCCCGCTCCCCGCGATCCGGTCAGCCAGGCCGAACGTGGAAGTCGCCCAACGCTTGCTTCGGATTCGCTGGGAGGCTCGTGGCATAGGACGAACAGCCCGTCAGCCGCGCCGAATCGTGGCAAGCCACCAGAACAAGTAACTCCACGACGACGCCGGACGACTTATCCCCGAGACCCGCCAGTACCTCGACGCCGTCGAGGCCGATTGGCCACGCGATAAACCCGGTCGACCTCTTCTACTCGATGCTCGAGCGCTACCCCGAGCGTCTCGGTGCGCCTGTTCTATGAGTCAGCTCACGAGCGCTGTACCTCGCACAATACGGCAGCAACCCATGGCAGAGCCTCGTAGCGGCCTGGCTGTACTCAGGCTGAACTCGCCGTGTCCCTGGGCTCGTGACGGTTCTTGACCGTTGCGGTAGGAGGTCCTCATGCGGTACGCGCATGGTGGTGGGCTGACGCCCACGGAGGCGGTGCAGCCCCGGCCGTGCGGTTGGGCGTCAATTGTCGGACAGCCGGCAGGCAGCGCCGGGATTGAGGCGGCTGCCGAAACGGGGGCCTGGGCCGGAAAAGATCGTCCGCAAGCTTCAGGGACAGTGGAGACTGTGGGACGGTTCTTCCCGATGTGATCAGGAGCCTCAGTGGACGACATGGAATTCGCCGAAGCCATAGAGTCAGTCCTGCGGGACCTCCAGGCAGAGTGCGCGGTGCAGCCGCACATACGTACGGACGACAGGTTCGGGATCACGCTCTGGGCCCCCGACGGTTCAGGCCAGGGCCTGACACCACATCCGGATGGCACCGCCGCAGAGTTGCTCGTGCACCTGGCAGATCAGGTCCAGGACTGGGCGGTGGAGGCACTGTGGTCCGAAGGTGCATCGGCGGTCTGGCCACAGTGCCCGACACACCCGGACACGCATCCGCTGACGGCGACTGTCCGCACGGACACGGCGGTGTGGGTATGCCCGAAGGGGGGAATGACGGTGGCGCGGATCGGGGAACTGGAAAACCGGACACGGGCACCTCACAGGTGAGGTAGCGATCCGTCCAGGCCCCACTGGACCCTTCGATGAGCCACTGGAACGTGCACGTTCAGATGTTCCAGCACCACACCACCGGGGTGCCGAGCTGCGCGTGGGTCATGACGATCAGATCGCGGTACTGGCGCCAGGAGAACGCCTTCGGCTCGCCCCGGCGGCCGTGCCAGATGCGCAGCTTGAAGAAGAAGCGGGGCCGGTGCCCAGCGCGGTAGCAGACCACCCCGGCGATACCCGTCTGTCAGGCCAACTTCCCAGGTGATGCGGGAGGTTGGAAAGGCTCATTGAGAGGAAGTCGGAGATTGTCCGGGGTCACCGCTGAGCGCATCCGATACTCTCGCGCAGTGGCCCCGGACAGCAGCGCCAGCGGGCTCCGCGATGGCCGCCCACGCCGAAGACGAGTGCGACGCTCCATGGCTGCGGGGCTACTGGCTGGTCAGGGGCGGGCTACGAGCTTCCAGGCGCACCACATCACGGATGGCCCGCGCCGTCCAACAGTGGGACGTCGTTGCCCGCCCTCAGTCGCTGATCAGCTGCAATGCACGTACATACCGCTGGTGCTGTAGCTACCGTTGGAGAAGTTCCACGTCGGGGTCTGCCCCGAGCACGAGTGACCGCCGGCGGTGAAGTTCATGTTGCCGTAGTACAGGCGGGTGTTCGAGACGTTGGGGGCCACCTTGATGAACCCCGAGTCCCACCACCAGCTGTTGAGGTTGGGGAGAGGCGCGTTGGTGTTCGCGCTGTAGGACGAGCTGGACTTCACGTCGATCTGGCCGCCGTGCCAATTGCCGTTGACGTAGTTGGTGTTCCAGAGGTTGACCTCGGTGTACGCAACCTCGTTGCTACTGTTGCAGTAGTTCCAGGCAAGGTAGAAAGAGCCGATTGTCCGCGAATTTACCGTGATGGCCTGAGACGGGCCGAGAACGGAGGCGCAGGAGCCGGCTTGGGCCGTTCCGGTGCCTACAGCGGCGAACGTGAGACTGCCGGCGAGGATGGCGAGCGCAGCGGATGCCGCGCGCATTCGGGTGCTGATCTGCATGATCCCCTCCCATGGGAGTCTGTGGGGTGACTGAGTGAGCCTCTTCCTCTGAGGGGGCTCACTGAGGCGTGGCCGCCGACCAGAGCGAGTGGCCCGAGCCTGGTGGTCGTAGAGGGAAGGGGAGACTCCCCCTGGCCGGGTCGACCCGAAAGCGCCCCTCATCCGCGGCGATGGTCGAGGGGTGCCAGGTCGGCCGCAGCCTCAGCCATGGTTCATGACCACCGGGGAGTTCTGGTAGGCCGCAAGCAGCCATTTGCCGTCCTGCCGGGTGAGCACCCAGCTCGCGACCACGAGGCGGTCTTGCGGCACCTCGGTTTCGCCCGGGAAGAGGATGCCGGTCTCGCTGACGACCACGGCGGCGTCGTCGCTGAGGAAACGGATGTTCAGTACCTTGTCGGTAGTGGTCGAGCCCTTCAGGAAGGTGCTGAAGCCGACCTTCATGCTCTCGCGGATCTCTTCCCGGGACTTTCGGTAGGACCCGGGCAGAATCGCGCTGGCGTCCTCGGTGTACTCGGCGACGAACGCATCAGCATCGCTGGCATTCCAGGCTTCGTAGACCCCCTTGAGCACGTTGCGGATGGCGGTCTCGTCCGCTGCACGCGTCTGGTTCGCAGTCAAGGTCTTCCTCGCTTCGTCGTACCGGTACAGATCGCCGCGGCCTGCGGCTCACCGGGAGTCGTCTGCGCTCCGCAGATAGATACCGGCGGCCGGGCCAGAACTCATCGCGCCCGCGGAGATTCCTTTCGAGTGGCAGCCGACAGCGCCCTGACCAGCGATGATGCGCCCAGATCTGGTCGGCTTGCCGCCCCGGAGCCGGCGAAGAGGGGCCCGCCCACGTCCCGACATCGGCACGGGCCCGCGGCGGGCGGAGCAGCCCTCAGGATTCGCTCTTGGTGTCCAAGCCGAACGCCGCAAAGACCTCGATGTCCTGGAACACGGTGGTCCTGCTGATGCCGGCGTCAGTAACGGTGAACACCTGCAGGGTGTGCAACTCGAAAGCGCCGCTGTCGCCGCGGCGATAGGCCGCGAAGCCCGGCTGGCCGTTCGCCGCAATCGGGTCGAGACGCCAGCTGCTGCCGGCCTTCGCAAAGACCCAGCCCATGAACTGGGCGTAATTGTCGCGGCCGACGAACCAGTTGAGCATCGGAGGCATCTCCATGAGGACATCGTCGGCGAGGAGCTGCTTGATTCCTTCGATGTCCGCCTTCTCGAAAGCCTTCATGTAGCGCTCGACGCAGGCCCGCTGTTCCGCCTGTGAAGGCTCCGCGACACTGTCCTCCCGGACGCCCGCTTCGTTCAGGCGTGCACGCGCCCGCTGCAGCGAACTGTTGATCGAAGCGACCGACGTACCGAGCACGTCCGCGGTCTCGGCCGCCGAGAAAGCGAGCACCTCGCGCAGGATCAACGCGGCACGCTGGCGTGCCGACAGATGCTGCAGCGCGGCGACGAACGCCAAGCGCAGGCTGCCCCGGTCGATGACTGCGGCGACCGGGTCCCCCAGGTGCAGCAGCGCGTCGGGCATCGGCTGCAGCCAGGTGACCTCGCCGCCATGGACCAACGGCTGGAGCGGATCGCTTTCCGTGACCGTCCCTGACGGCAGCGGTCTGCGGCTGCGGCTCTCCAGGGCGTTCAGGCAGGCGTTGGTCGCGATCCGGTACAGCCAGGTCCGCAGCGAGCCGCGGGTTTGGTCGTAACGGGCCCGCGCCCGCCAAGCCCGCAGATAGGTCTCCTGCACCAGGTCTTCGGCGTCGTGAACCGAGCCGAGCATCCGGTAGCAGTGGGCGAGCAGTTCCGGTCGGTATGGCTCGAGTTGGCGGTCGAAGTCCTCCGTCGTGGTCTCCACACCCAGCTCCCCCCGTTGCGTTCCTCGCCGACGGACCCTATTGAACCTCCACCCCACCGGCCTGGGGGGCCGGCTCCGTCAGGCGCTGTTCCACACCGGAGATTTCCGCCGGCACCGCCGCCGCTGTCTCGCGGGTGACCACCAGCAGCCGGGACAGCTCCTCCCGCGCGGCCTCCCACCGCGCGTTCAGCACACCCCAATCAGCGTTCTCCCAGCTCAGCACATCCCTTGAGAGGAGATCTCCAGAACTGCGCCGTCACGCGACATGCTCACCGGGGCCGCGCCCTGCGCGACCGCGCCTGCACGTGGACGGCCGCCCGCTGTCGTCTCCTCTATGGAGCGCACGCACTCCGAGACACCGAGCCCGCCGCCGCACCAGCGGGCCAGAGGACACGCGTGCCTGGCCGAGTTGTTCGGCGAGCGCCTTGATGCCGTGCAAGGTGGCTTCCATGTTGGTGCGGAGCTCGGCCAGCCGGTTGGCCACGATCTTCTCCTCCCGCTCCGGCATGCGCTCGATCACCAGGCTGAGCCCGGAGCGGCCGGGCCCGATCTGTGCGACCTGCCGCAGCCTGGTGCCGGTCCTCTCGGGCTCCAGCTCGAAGCGCCATGTGGCCATGGGCCTCGCCGGGTTCCCTGCCGGGTCACCGAACCGGCCGACCGCTCTTCTGGCGCGCTCGGCCCCCCGTTGGACCGCTGTCGATCACATCGTAGCTACCAGCCAGGGGGTTGGCGGACGCGCACGGTAACGGCTCCGCCCGCTATTTCGCTTCCGACGCCTCCACCCGCACGCTCCCGCCATGCGTCGATCCCGTCACCGTGATCACATGCGTCACCGCCGCCCCGGGCACCGCGTGCCGCGAGGCATTGTCGCGGACCCGTCCGCCGTGCGTCGAGATCCCGCTCAGGTCCACCGCGATCCCCGGCGGCACCGTCAGTCGCACACTTCCGCCGTGCGTCGAGATGCGGAGCGTGCTCTGCCCGCCCTCCGGCAGCCGCGCCACGGTGTAGTCCAGCCGTGCCGAGCCGCCGTGCACATCGAGTTCGATGATGCGCGGCACCACCCATGCGCCCTCCCGGCGAAGCCGCTGGCCACTCACGTGCCACCGCTCCACCTCCCCGTCCGCCGGGGCCGTCGGCGCGGGCGCACGAACGGTCGGCGGAGCAGGCGCGGCGACCGGCAGGTCCTCCGCGAGCGGCTCCAGATCCGCGAAGGTGCGCGCGGTGAGCGCACGTTCCACCCGCTCCTCGAGCTCATCGATGTCCAGCCGGCCGTCCGCCGCCGCATCCCGCAGGATCTCCACCATCCGGTCGCGGTCCGCATGCGAGACACGCAGCAGACGCGGATCGCGCTCGGCTCGGTCGCTCGGCTCCTCGATGCTCATGGCCAAGTACCTTACGACCCGGCCCGCACCCCGGGCGAGCACGAATGCCATCGCTGGGGGACACGTGGGGGACGAACCCACGCATTGGCATGTCCTCGCTTCACTGGCACAACTTCGGCCTCGTCGTGGCGAACTACGGGCGGAGGCCCCCAGAGGTGTGCGTCCCGAATCGTCACGTGGGGGCGGCCGGAAAGGCTCCTTGTGGCCGCGGGTGGCGCGTCGAGATACTCGTCGGCGGTCCATTCCATTGGCATGGTCGCGCCAACACGTGGCGTGCCGCTCACCCTCCGGTCCCGGCCGCCCCAGCGGGCGGGACGCCCCCCTCAGGAGGTTCACACGTGACGTACCGTCCGACATCCACCGCCCGCCTCACCCTAGCGGGCACGGCAGCGGCGGCACTCGCCGTCAGCGCCGTCCTCCTGCCGGGCGCCGGCGCGGCCACCGCCGCGCCCGCCTCGCCGGCCCACCAGGCCAAGGCCGCGGCCGCCCTCGCCGCCCGGCTCGGGAATCGCGCCGCCGGCTCCTACTACGACGCCGCATCCCGTCGGCTCGTCGTCAACATCACCGACCCGTCGGCGGCCCAGCAGGTCCGCGACACCGGCGCCGTACCCAGAGTCGTGCGCTACTCCACGGCTCAACTGCACACCGTCATCGCCGACTTGGCCAAGCAGGCCCGGATCGCCGGCACCGCCTGGGTGATCGATCCCCGGCAGGACAAGGTGGTGGTCACCGCCGACCCCACGGTCACCGGTGCGAAGCGCGCCCGGCTCGGCGCCGCGGTCAAGGCGCTCGGCGACAGGGCCGCCCTGCGTCACACGGCCTCACCCTTCAAGCTGCTGGTCGCCGGAGGGGACGCCATCTGGGGCAGCTCGGTGCGCTGCTCGCTCGGGTTCAATGTGACCGTCGACGGCGCACCCTACTTCCTGACCGCCGGACACTGCGGCAACGCCTCCTCGACGTGGTCCGACTCCGGAGGCGGAGCGGAGATCGGCCAGACCGTCGACTCCCGGTTCCCCGGCACCGACTACGCCCTGGTGCAGTACGACGACTCCAGCTCCGCCCCCGCCAGTGAGGTCGACCTGTACGACGGCAGCACCCAGGAGATCACCGGGGCGGCCGACGCCTACGTCGGCGAGTCGGTCGAGCGCAGCGGTAGCACCAGCGGCCTGCACGGCGGCTCGGTCACCGGTCTCGACGCCACGGTGAACTACGAGGAGGGCTCGGTCTCCGGCCTGATCGACACCGACGTGTGCGCCGAGGCCGGCGACAGCGGCGGCGCGCTCTTCGACGGCAGTTCGGCGATCGGGCTGACGTCGGGCGGCAGCGGTGACTGCACCTCCGGCGGTGAGACGTTCTTCCAGCCGGTGACGGCGGCGCTGAGCGCGGAGGGCGCTACCATCCCGTAGCCTTTCGAACTGTCAGGGGCGGCCGGTCACTTGGGTGGACGGCCGCCCCTGCTGCGAGGAGAGCCCCGCCGCTCGCCGGTCCCGGGTTCGCGCGCGGCACGCGGGGCCAGCGGTGGTGGCTCCGAACGTGCCCGTCTGTGAACTTCGCACTCAGAAAGTCTTGTTGGCCTCGTTGACATGTCGTAAGCACACGCGTTTCACTCAACACTCGGGCATGGCAACGTTGTCAGGCCGTGGGGGCGGCCGGAACTCCTGCCTGTCGCCGGCGCTCCGACGTTCTTCGGGGCGCCGGCATCTGATGTGCGAAGCACGAACTGCTGCGGAGGCAACCGATGGTGAGACCCCGACGTTCAGCTGCGCCACGTAACCGAAAGAGATTCCGCCGACGTTTGGCCGTGATCTCCGTCCTGGGCATGGCCGCTATCCCGCTTCCGGCGATCGGGAGCGCCCATGCCGCGAGTACCGTGACGCCGACCTTCGTGAACGACCCCGCGTCCCTCGTCAACCCCCTCATCGGCACCTCCGGTGCGGTGGACACCTTCCCCGGCCCCGACATGCCGGCCGGCATGGTGCAATGGGGTCCCGACACGACGCCCGACCGCCCTGACGGTGGCGGCTACGAGTACAACGACAACAAGATCTCCGGCTTCAGCCTCACCCACCTTTCGGGACCCGGCTGCCCCGTCGCGGGCGATCTGCCCATCCTGCCGGTGACCGGCGCGCTGTCGGGCGACCTCGGCAGCGCATCTGTCGGCTTCAGTCACGACGACGAGCAGGCAGGCATCGGGTACTACAAGGTCACCGACGCCAACGGGGTGAAGACCGAGCTGACCGACACCACCCGCGCCGGCCTGGGCACCTTCACCTTCCCCGCGGGCCGGCAGGCGAACCTGCTGTTCAAACTCAGCGGGGGCGCCACACAGGTGGACGGAACCCGCGTCCAGGTGGTGAACAACAAGGAGATCAGCGGCGCGATCGAAAGCGGTCACTTCTGCGGTGCGAGCAACAGGTACACGCTGCACTTCGACATCAAGTTCGACCAGCCGTTCGCCGCGAGCGGCACCTGGGTCGGCAGCACCATCAATCCCGATGCGACATCGCTGAAGGCGGGCAAGGTCCAGCAGCCCCCGCAGGCGTCCAGGTCGGCGCCGCTGAAGGAGAAGCACTTCACCGTCCCCGCGAAGCCGGCCCCGACGATCCACGGGAGCGGTGACAAGGCCTCCGGCACACCTTCCCCCGCCCCGAGCGCCGGCGCTGTGCCCCGCTCGTCCACCGCGGGCAAGGCCTCCCAGCCCCCCACGACGGGTGCGAACGGCATGTACCTGACCTTCGACACCTCCTCCAACCCGACGGTGAGCGCGAAGGTCGGCATCTCGTACACGAATGACGCAGGCGCGGCGGGCAACCTGGCCACCGAGATCAGGAATTGGAACGTCGACGCCGTCGAGCAGGCCAACCACGACGCCTGGAACGCGGTGCTGAACAAGATCCAGGTCGGCGGCGGCTCCTCGGACCAACAGGTGCAGTTCTACACCGCGCTCTACCACGCGCTGCTGCACCCGAACGTCCTCTCGGACGACAACGGCCAGTACATGGGCATGGACAACCAGGTCCACAGGCTGGCCAAGGGGCAGAAGGCCCAGTACGCCAACTACTCCGGCTGGGACACCTACCGCTCCCAGACCCAGCTGATGGCGATGGTCGAGCCCAAGGTCGCCGGCGACGTCGTCACCTCGATGCTCAACGGCTACGACCAGACGGGCCTGCTGCCCAAGTGGGCCTCGAACAACGGCGAGAGCTACGTGATGGTCGGTGACCCGGCCGCCGGCATCATTGCCGACGCGTACGCCTTCGGCGCGACGGGCTTCGACACGGACAAGGCACTTGCCGCACTGCAGCACGAGGCCACCGTCCCGAACAACGACCGCCCCGGCGAGTCGGTGCGGGACGCGAAGGGCTATCTCCCGCTGGACGAGAACGACTACGGCTGCTGCAACTTCTACGGCCCGGTCTCCACACAGCTGGAGTACGACTCCGCCGACTACGCCCTCGCCGCCTTTGCGAAGTCGCTGGGCAACACGGCTGTCTACGAGAAGTTCGCCACCCGCGCCCAGGACTGGATGAACGTCTTCAACCCACAGACCGGCTACATGCAGGGCAAGAACAAGGACGGTCGGTTCGCGGGCGGTTTCACCCCCGGCACCTCCAACGGCTTCGTGGAGGGTACGTCGGCCCAGTACACGCCGATGGTCCCGTTCAACCTGCAGCAGCTCATCCAGGCACGCGGCGGTGACAACGCGTACTCGTCCTACCTGGACAGCCTGCTCGACAACATCACGAACCCCGGCAACACCAACGCCGACCTGAGCAACGAGCCCAGCGTGGAGATCCCCTGGGAGTACGACTACACGGGCCGGCCGTGGAAGACTCAGGCGGCTGTCCGCAAGGCTCAGCAGAACCTGTACTTCAACGCTCCGGTCGGCTCGTTCGGCAACGACGACCTCGGCGCGATGAGTTCCTGGTACGTCTGGTCCGAGCTCGGCATGTACCCGGAGACCCCGGGCACGGACACCCTGGCGCTCGGCAGTCCGGTGTTCCCGGTGGCCCAGGTGACCTTCCCAGGCGCCAAGACGGTGCGGATCAACGCGCCGCAGGCCGCGACCGACGCGCCGTACGTGCAGTCGCTCGACGTCAAGGGCAAGGAGTGGAAGACCTCCTGGCTGACGTACCAGCAGTTCAAGGGCGCGGGCACGATCGACTTCACGCTCGGCACCCAGCCCAACACCTCCTGGGCGTCCGACCCGTCGGCCGTGCCGCCGTCGGACACCACGGGCGGCGGCCGGGTGCTGGCCGCGACCGGTCCCTCCAGCGATGGCCTGGTGCTCCAGCCGGGCGCGTCCGGTGACGGCACGCTCGACCTGACCAACCTCGGCAGCGAGGCCGTCACGGTGGACTGGAAGGCGACGGCGCCCTCCGGTGTCACGCTGGACACGGTGTCCGGCTCGCTGACGGTGCCCGCCTCGGGCAGTGCCGAGGCGAAGGTCCACGTGACGGCGGGCGCGAGCGAGGGGACGTTTCCGGTCACCTTTGCACTGACCGACCACAGCACCGGTGCGGCGCTGAGCGGGGCGACCCTCCGTGTGGCCGTGGCCAAGGCCGGTGCGCTGTGGCCGTTCGACACCAACGAGGGCATCTACCCCGACGGCACCAGCTTCTCGGGCGGCTTCGACAACGGCGGTTGGGCGTTCTCGCAGAACGCGCTGTCGGCGGCGGGCGTCACGAGCGGCTCCACCCTCACGGCCGACGGCATCTCCTACACCTGGCCGACGGTGACGTCCGGTCAGCTGGACAACCTGGAGATGGCCGGCCAGACCATCTCGGTGCCGGCCGGCACGTCGGGCGCGTCGCTGGGTCTGCTGGGCGCCGCGACCAACGCGCCGACCGACGGTAGCGGGGTCACGGGCACGGTGACCGTCACCTACACCGACGGCACCACCTCGCAGGCGATGGTCGGCTTCTCGGACTGGACGCTCAACGGCGGGTCCAGCAAGCCGCTGGCGAGTGACGCGACGGCCGTCACGACGGCCTACCGGAACACCGGAAGCGGGGGCCGGGACAACGTCAAGACCTACGTCTTCGCCACGAAGGTCCCGCTGGATTCGTCCAAGCAGGTGGCGTCGATCACGCTGCCGGTGACGGGCTCGACGGGCACCGACCACCTGTTCGCCTACGGCTTCGGCCAGTAAAGGCACTGCAGGCAGTCACGACGGCGGGCCGGTTCCCGGGCACGAGCCCGGGGACCGGCCCGCCCGACATGGGTGAGCCGGCCGTGTGCGGTGATCGGTTTGGGCCGGGGGACGGAGTGGCGCGGCGAGCCGGCGCCCGTGTCCCGGAGTTCCATGACCATGTGTCGGGCGAGTTGGGTGACCCATGCCGCGGTCGGGTGTCCGGTCGCGCCGAGGATCGCACCCACGGGGTGGCGTGCCCGATTACCGCGAGGACGTACAGCGTCGCCCCGGTCAGGGGCCTCGGTCTCGAAGAAATCGGTGGTGCGGATGGCCTGCGCTTGAGGGTGCAGGAACATGGCCCAGGTGGTGTGGCTCCGTGGCCATGCCCGGAACGGACGATGTCGCGCCGGCCACCACCTCCCGGGCCTCCATGAGGGAATCCGCACCAGCACGAATGAGGTAATACGCAAGCGCAAGGTCAGGACTTCCACCGCACCGGCAGCTGACGTGGGCCCCGGATGAGCATTCCGTGGCGCCAGGTCAGGGCGGCCGGGTGGGCGTCGAGTGCGAGGTCGGGGCAGCGCTCCAGCAGGGCACGCATCGCGATCCGAGCCTCCATGCGGGCGAGCGGCGCGCCGAGGCAGTAGTGGATGCCGTGACCGAAGGCGACATGGCCGTTGGCGGGCCGCCGGATGTCGAAGCGGCTGGGGTCGGGGAAGCGTGCCGGGTCATGGTTTGCGTCGGCCAGGGCCACGAGGACCAGCTCACCACCGCCGGGGATGACCGTAGTGCCGATCTCGACCGGCTCGGTGGTGAACCTGAACGTCGGCGTCTCCACCGGCCCGTCGTAGCGCAGCATCTCCTCCACCGCGTTGTCGATGAGCGTCATGTCCTGGCGCAGTGCGGCGAGTTGGTCGGGATGGGTCAGCAGGGCCAATACGCCGTTGGAGATCAGATTGACCGTGGTCTCATGCCCCGCGACCAGCAGCAGCCAGGCGGTACCGCGCAGTTCGTTCGCGGACAGCCGGTCGCCGTCCTCGTCGGTGGTGCGGATCAGGGCGCTCATCAGGTCCTGGCCCGGGGCCTGGCGCTTGCGCTCCAGCAAGTCGACGAGATACGTGGCCACCTCGCCCGTCGCCGCCAGCCGCGCCCCCGGGTCGGGGTCGGTGAGGATCGTGCCGGTCCAGGCGCGGAACGCGGCCCGGTCGAGCATCGGCACACCGAGCAGCTCGCAGATCACCGAGATCGGAAGCGGGAACGAGAGTGCCTCGACGAGATCGGCCCGCCCTTCCGGAAGGGCCACCATCGCGTCGAGCAACTCGTCGGTGATCTGCCGTACCCGCGGCGAGAGCTGCTCGATCCGGCGCGGAGTGAACTCGCGGACGACCAGCTTGCGCAGCCGCTCATGGTCCGGCGGATCGGAGTTGAGCATGTGGGGCCCCGCCGATGGATTGGGGATCGGAAAGGAAGGCGAGGCGTTCTCCCACTGCTTGGACAATCGCGGATCCACAAGCGCGGCCCGGCCGGCCTCGTGCCCGACAACAAGCCAGGCCTCCGTACCCTCCGGAATCCGCACCTTGTGGACGGGGCCGCGCTCCCGCAGCGCCGCGTAAACCGGATATGGATCGCGGACGAAGTCCTCGCCCATCGCGACCAGATCGATCACCTCGGCTGCCATCGCCTGCCTCCGTCTCCCGGCTCGCCCGACGCTAGCAGTGGGCGGTGCTGCGGCGAAGGATGCATTCAGCCGAACCGGGCCGGGGAAGACCGGCGCCCTGTGGTCGGTGAAGGCGAGCACGGAGACCGCCGTAATCGATGCGCAGATGTCGCGCACGGCGGGATCCACATAGGCCCCGCGCTCACGAGCGGCATCACGCCGGAACCGGCTCAGCCCCCGCTGAACGCTGCTCGACGTGGAGCCGGGGCGGGTGGCGCTGGTGTGGCTATGGCGGCATCGGTAGTCGGGACGGCGGGGGTCCAGTGGGCTTTCATGCGCCGACCTCACACGCCGCACCGCAGCAGCCCTGCCAGCAGCGTCAAGAGCGCAGGTTGCGCCGCCCAGCTCCGGCACCCACACCTCGACGCCACAGTGGTCGAAGAGCGGAGCCACGGCCGCGAACTGGATGCCGTAGAAGGCGCGTTCACTTGAGCTGATGACAACCGCATCGAAGTTCCGGCCGGAGCCGGCCATCGCCGCCGGCAGGGCTGCGGCCTCCGGACGGTGCGCCCAGGGCACAGTGCGGCTGCGCCCGGTGTCGAAGAACTCGGCGACGATTCGCCCGTGTCCCGACACCAGGCCCTGGGCGCGCAATACTTGCCAAGCCCCGCGATGTCACTGGGTCCTGATCGTCCTCGGCCGACACCCGGCCGTAGAACGCAAACCGCAGACCAGTGGCGGGCGGCATGCCGGCGGGGGAGGAGCAGGGGGGCCAATTGTGGGCCCCGACCGTCAGGGGAGGCGTAGATCGGCCGATCTCCCGCCTGCGATCGCGGCGGCCCTGGTGGCTCAGTTCGTCGAGGCCTGGCCCGGGGCAGCGGCGGTCAGGGTCATGCACCGGAGCAACCCGTCAGAAGACCTGGCGAAGCGTACGGCTCAAGTTCGAAGACCCACGTTGTTGCCCGCGTCCCCAAGTCCGGGCGCCCCTGAGCGGAGTCGCACTCAGAGGCGC
Organism: Streptomyces sp. NPDC001634; assembly: GCF_040298185.1. Lineage (NCBI taxonomy): Bacteria > Bacillati > Actinomycetota > Actinomycetes > Kitasatosporales > Streptomycetaceae > Streptomyces > Streptomyces sp. NPDC001634. The sequence goes on from NZ_JBEOZU010000032.1 coordinate 69,052, forward strand.
CCGGCGGAATCAGTGCTTGGTCGGAACGACCGGGTTGGACGGGGATGAGCCGGGTCCAGTGCCCACGCAGTTGGTGGCGGAGACGGTGAAGGTGTAGCTGGTTCCGGGGGTGAGGCCGGTGATGGTGGCGCTGGTCGAGGTGCCGCTGACTGTCGCGCTACCGCCGGGGGAGCCGACCACGTTGTACTGCGTGATCGAGCAGCCTCCGTTGCTGGCCGGCGGTGTCCAGGAGACGGTCGCCTGCCGGCGGCCGGCGGTGGCGGTCACGTTGGTCGGGGCACCGGGCAGGGTCTGGCCGACCTGCGGTACGAAGAAGTCCGACATCGGGGTGGCGCCGCCGTCGTTGCTGGTCAGCGGAGCGAGACCCCATGCGGACTCGATCGTGGCCAGCCAGGAGTAGTGGTTGTACAGGTTGGTCGAGTGGTAGCCGGCCGTGGTCGACTTGCTGATCATGATCGACGGCACCTGATTGCTCTGGCTGCTGTCGTCCTCGTCCCACACGATGTTGAGCACCGAGTTCTGGCTGGTGAAGGCGGGGGAGTTGAGGATGGTCGGCACGTTCTGCGACAGCCAGGTGTCGCCTTGGGCGATCGTGCCGTCGTGCATGTCGTTGATCAGGTTCGGGGTGATGAACACGTAGTTCGGTGTGCTGGCCGTCGAGCCGAGGTCGGTGGCGAGCTGGGTGTACGGCACGTCGTTGTTGCACTGCGACGTGGTCTGAACGTCGGTGTAGTAGACGAACGGGTTGTGCCGCACCGCATACTCGCCCGAGTCGGACAGCGTGCAGGGCGCCGGCATCGATTCCTCGTACGCTTTCCAGGTCTTGCCGGCCGGCGTGATCCGGTCCGCCGCGATGTTCGGCTGGTTCACCGTGCATTGCGACGGGTTGCAGTCGGTGGTGATGCCGAAGTTCGATCCACCGGTCAGTTCCAGGTAGTTCGGCAGGCTCGGGTGCCCGACCGCGAAGTAGTTCGACGCGATGCCGTACTGGCTGACAAGCGAGTTGATGTACGGCGCCTGGCTGTTGCCGACGATCTCGTTGTACGAATGGTTCTCCATCAGGATGGTGAACACGTGGTCGAACGCCGGAACGGTCCCGGCCGTCTGCGCGGACGCAGCGCCACCTGAGATCGTCGGCGCCAGGGCGAGCAGCAGTGCGGCCACCAAGGTACTCAGCCTTCTGGCCAGTCGTCGGTGCGGATCCATCTGCAACCTCCTCCAGCTCAGTGGGGGGCACCCAGCACGGTGACGGAACCGGCGGTTCCGATGCCTCCGCACGCACTCGACCGTTGGCTGAACTTCTCCCTGCGGCCCGTCAACAAGCCTTCAGTCACTGCCGACTTGATTGTTAACGAGGTGGAGGGCGCCCGGCCTTCGTGGGTGATCACTTGGCTGCTGTCCGCGGCACGCCGTGTCCGTTGCGTCCTGCGCGGCAGAAGCAAGGTGGGCCTTACCACGGCCGGTGCGAGTGCAAGTCGTGGACTGCATCCGACGCTCACCGGGCCATCGCCCGCGCCTGCCACTGTCGCACCCGCACCCGAGTCGCACTCTCCCAACCCGCCCCTGATCCGCCGTCAGCCTGCTCGGCCCGCGACGCTGGGCCATCGAGCCAGGATCGACCGACCTTCGCACCACCCGTGACCAGTGAAATCCACCCACACCGCACCGATAGCATGATCGAACTCATGACGAGTACCCTCGTCGCCCGTCCTTCACCGGAAACTCATGCCATCCGGCACGAATAGTGGCCCTTTGGTAAACATCTAGCAAATCGGTCAAACAATTGATATCTATAACATCGCGAGTGTTTTCGCGAATAAACTGCAGAATTAAATTCGTCGCGCGGCGGCAACCAGGGGCGATGCTGTGGGTCGCGGTGGGTGTGGTCGCCCTCGGATTCCTTGTCGCGCTGGAGATCGCCGCGCGTCGCTATGGTCTGCCGGGGCCGATCACCAACCAGGTACTCGAGGTGATATTCCCCCCTAAATCGGGTTTCCTTTTGTACGCCAGTATGGCGTTGATGATGGTGGTGCTCCCCCGGCGGCAACGGTTCATCGCGGCTGGTTCCGCGATCGGCATCGATGTCGCCTTCCTTCTGGTGCGGTGGGCGGTCGGCACCAAGGTGACCGACGGCCACCCCTTCGGCAACGGCGCGTTGTGGGTGATTTTGGGCTATGCGGTCATCGCTGTCACGCGCCGCACGGGCCAGGAGCGTGTCCTGCTGCTGAAGGGCGTCGGGCTGGGCCTGCTGCTGGTGGCCGGCCGCAAGGCCGGCGATGTCTGGCTACTCATCACGTCGAAGACCCGCCCGGCGGTGCTCGACCAGTACGCGGCAACTGCCGATCATGCGCTGGGCAACCCGTCGTGGCTGGCAGGCCGGATTGTCAGGGCCACCGGTCCGATCGGCGCCCATGTTCTCGACTACGTCTACATTCAGCTTGCGGTGGCCGCGGTCATCGTCGCGGTGTACCAGCTGCGTAATGTGGCGGTCGAGCGCCGCTTCCCGGGCCATCATCTGGTGCGCACCTTCCTCGTGATCGGCATCCTCGGGCCGGCCATCTACATGATCTTCCCGGTGGTCGGACCGGTCTTCGCCTACGGCACCGGCGCCTTCGGTACCGGCGGCCCTCACTGGGCGGTGGCCAACCTGTGGCCGGACACGCCGCCGCCGATCAATACCCCGCACCCGATGCCATTCGACGAGACCACCCCACGCAACTGCATGCCCAGCCTGCACACAGCGTGGGCCACCGCGATTTTTGTTCATTCCCGCACGGGCCCACGGATTCTGCGGTTCGCGGGCGCGTTCTGGTTGATTGCCACGCTCTGCGCAACGCTGGGATTCGGCTATCACTACGGCGTGGATCTCGTGGCCGGTGTGGTGTTCGCGCTCACGATCGAGGCAGCGCTGCGCTCGCTAGAACGTGGCTGGGATCGGTCAGGAATCCAGCTGGTCACCTTCGGCGCAACGGTCTTCGCTGTGCTCTTGGTGTCGTATCGCTATATGCCGATGGAGATGGCCAAACATCCGTGGGTGTTTGGACCACTTGTCATTCTGGCGTTGACCTCAGTGGTCCGCGGCTACGTACGGAACATCAAACTGTGGGCACCGAAGGCTGCACCAGTGCGGCAACCGGAACCGCAACCCGAACCTGTTTGAGCCATGTTGCATCAGGAGGTGCGCGAGCTCCTGCGACTCGTAGATCACGTGACTTTGCGTCGCCACTCCTGCCCGGTCGTCAGGGCCTGGGTGGGGGCGGCGGCCAGGGAGACGCAGACGATCGCGTTGGCGCTCAGGCGGGACCTGGTGTCGGTGTATTCCCTCGCCGCCGCCCGGCGGTTCCGGTGGAGGACGCCCGCTTCAAGTACGACGCGGTGATCTACGGTCTCCACGAACTGCCCGTCACCTGGTGAACCAAGACCATCGACCGGTGCCGGCCATTCATCAGTCGGCACCGGCACGGTCCCGCTCCCGACCTCAGTGGCCGGCCTACCCTCATTGCGTCCCGAGCCGATGTGCGCGAAGGACATGTGATCGAGCTCGAGCTTGGACCGTCGGAGGTGGACTCGGCCGGCTTCGCCGCGTGGTGCACGCTGCTGTTGCCGCCGAGCCAGATCGCGCCGAAGCCGGGATCTTCCAGTTCGGCTGCCGCGTCACGCCGCTGGTCTTGAAGTGTCGGGTCTTCGGAGCGCAGTTCATGGCTGAAGATGCCGAAGCGATGGTCTTCTCGTGCTGTGGATCTCTGCGCGTGGATCTTTTCTGGCCCGGCGCCACCGGCAAACGGCGGGCCGGGCTGGTCGGGCCGCCGCTTACACGGCCTGGCCGAGCGCCTGGAACTCGGCGTCGCTGAGGGTGATCTGTGCAGCCAGGGTGTTCTCCTCGACGTGGGACACGCGGGAGGTGCCGGGAATGGGCAGCATGACGGGGGAGCGGCGCAGCAGTCAGGCCAGGGCGAGCTGGGAGGGGCTCGCGCCGTACGTCTTGGCCAGCGTGTCCAGCGAGCCGTCTTCACGCGCCAGCCGGCCGGTGGCCATCGGGAACCAGGGGATGAAGCCCACAGGTTCTCCCGTTCGGCGTTCCCTCCTGCTGCAGCAGGCGAAGCTCGCCGATCTGGTCGGCCGGCGGCACCTTGGGGTCGATGCGGTGCAGCTGGTAGAGGTTGATGCGTTCCACGCCCAGGTGGCGCAGGCTCAGTTCGGTCTGCTGCCGTAGGTATTCGGGCGGCCCCAGTGGCCGCCAGTCGTCCGGGCCGGATCGGGACGGCCCGCCTTTGGTGGCGATCACCAAGCCCGCCGGGTAAGGGCGCAGTGCCTTGCGGATGAACTGTTCGCTGACGAATGGGCCGTAGGAGTCTGCGGTGTCGATGAGGTGCACGCCCAGCTCGACGGCGCGGCGCGGTACACGCACAGCCTCCTCGGGATCCTTCGGCTCCCCCAGACGCCGGGCCCGGTCAGCTGCATCGCTCCGTGTACGAGCCGGTTGACTCAGGGATTTCTCCCGCGCATCCGAGGCGCCCCGACAGGCCTGAATGCTGATGGTGGCACTAGCTCTGCGGGACGTCCTTGACGAACACGATCCCGTCGATTCCGGCCAGGTGGGCCGGGTCAAGTGAAGAGTAGCCGTAGTAAGGGGACACGCGGGGGGCGGGCGGCGTGTCTCCGATGGCGGTGGCCAGCCGGGGGGCGTCGACGGCGTAGCGGTCCTCCGGGAGGGCGTACAGGAGTCCTTCGACGGTGTCCGGTGGCGGGGTGTCCACTCCCTGGTGCCGGATCGTGCCGAGGACCGTGGCCAGGAAGGCGTACTCCTCGCCCAGGTGGGCGCTCACCAGCGCGCCCGCGCTCCACCACTCCAGCAGCGGCTGGTCCCACATGCGCATCGTGCTCTTGTCGCGCTGGAGATGGCCGTTGTGGGCGTGCACCAGCGCCGGTCCCCGCTCGGCGATGACGAGCAGATTGGCGGCCATCATCGAATCCCGCAGGCCCAGCAGCCGCGTCATGCGGCTTGGCGAGGTGTCCGCCATCCAGAAGTGGTAGCGCAGCAGGCCGGTTGCGGTACGCCCGTACAGGCGCGCCCGGTTCCAGTCCTCCCGCGATGTCGCCGTGATCAGGTGCGGCGTCTGCTCGTCGAGCAGCGCCACCAGATCGTCGGCGAGCAGCCGCAGTTCCCTGGCCTCGGCCGACTGCCCCACGGAGTGGGCCGGGTCCATCATCGCGGCGGGATCGGTCCACCGGTCGTCGGCGCCGAGCAGGCGGTCGAGGGTTTCCGCGGTGCAGGGGAGCAGGTCCGCGTCCACCCGGGCCGAGAGGTAGCCGTGGAGTGCGGTGAGGGCCTGCCGGGGGCTCGCGGCGCCGGTGATCTCCAGCGGGCCGTCGAAACCGGCGAAGCGGAGCCGCTCGGACGCGGGCCGGCCGTCGTTGTAGGCACGCATCCAGCGCACGAGCTCGCGGTTGGCCGCGGAGGTGCCCCAGCCGTGGCTGAATCCGTGCTCCATGACCTCATCGAGGGTGCCCGTGCCCGAGGTGACGTAGTCGTCCACGGCCAGGCCCATCATGCAGTCGCTCTCGATCGCGATCGTCCGGTAGCCCTCCTGCTCGACGAGCTGCCGGAAGAGCTCGTTGCGCAGGTCGAGCAGAGGCTCCTCGCCGTGGGTGGGCTCGCCCAGGGCGAGCAGCCGCGGCCTGCCCGGGAGCAGCCTCATGACGGCGGTGGCCTCGACGGCATGCGTGGTGTCCTTGATGCAAGTAGCCATGCCTTCAACGGTATCGTTGAACCCTCGATTGAAACTTTCTCGCGATATCGGCAGGTTCATGGGGCAAAACCTTCAAAGCAGCGATCGGCTCAGGCCGGTTGATCTGGCGCGCGGGCACGGTCTGTCCACGCAGGCGATCAGGAACTACGAGGAGGCCGGCATCCTTCCGGCCGCCGGTCGCACACCCCACGGCTACCGCACCTATACCTCGCTGCACGCGGGAGCCCTGCGCGCGTTCCTCGCCCTGGTGCCCGGCCACGGCCACCAGACAGCGACGTCGATCATGCGGGCGGTCAACGAGGGCACGGTCGAGGAGGCGTTCCGCCTCATCGACGAGAGCCACGCCCAGCTTCTCGACGACCGCCGGACCCTTCAGGCCGTGGAGAGCGCCCTCCGTGACCTGGAGCCCACCACGGCGTCCGAGCCCGGTGTGGCCTCCGAGCCGGCCGCGGTGGCGGGGCCCGGCGGCACGTTCATCGGGCCGCTGGCAGGCAAGCTCGGAATCCGGCCTGCCACGCTGCGCAAATGGGAGCGCGCCGGGCTGGTGCGCCCGCGTCGCGACCCGCGGACCGGGTACCGCGTCTACGACGAGGCCGACGTACGGGATGCCCGGCTGGCCCACCAACTCAGGCGGGGCGGCTATCTGCTGGAGCAGATCGCTCCGCTGATCGCCCAGGTGCGGGCGGCCGGCGGGCTGGAGCCACTGGAGGCCGCACTGTACGACTGGCGCGGCCGACTGTCCGCCCGCGGGCGGGCGATGCTGACCGGGGCCGCCGAGCTGGAGGCGTACCTCCGCAAGCGCGGATGAGACTTCGGTCGCCGGCCGAAGAGATCAAGGGTCACCTACGGCTCCGTCTCGGCTGAGCCGTCCGCCGATGTCGGCCTGGTCCTGGGCCGAGCCTTACCCCCACGAACGGGCGGGATACGTCCTCGGCTCAGCGCCGACCCAACGCCGGCCTGGCGCGGCCGGTCGCCGCGGCGCCGTCGGCGGCTGTCCGGACTCGTAGCGGGCCAACCACTCCGGCCCGAGTTCGGTGACAAGCTCGCCAAGGTGTTCCCGTGACAGCTTGCAGAAGGCGTCATGGGACACGGCCGCGCGGGCCTGATCAAGGTTCACACCTCGGCAACCCAGTGGGCCACCGGCACGTCACCGCCTGTGTGAAGACGCGGTCAGGCGGGCTGCCACAGCTCGACCCGATTGCCCTCAGGGTCGGTGACCCAGCCGAATCGACCGACACCCTCCATGTCCTGCGTCTCTTCAGCCACGTCCGCTCCCTTGGCGCGCAATTGCGCGAGCATCGCGTCCAGGTCGCGGACCCGGAAGTTGAGCATGGTCTGCTGGGCGCGGGACCCGAAGTAGTCGGTCTCGGACTCGAACGTCGCGAACACTGTCGGCCCGGCGCCCTGACGCCACAGGCCGTTCTCATCGGCGTCCAGGCCCAGGCAATCGCGATACCACGCGCTCAGGGCCGCCGGGTCGGCGGCCCGCATGAAGTATCCACCGATTCCAAGCACACGTTCCATGCCGCTATCTTGCCAGCACGGCGATCGGACGGGCCGGCACCACATCATCGCCCGCTTCACCCCCCTTCTCAATTGCGGGGGAACTCATTGGCGCACGGTCTGACACAGGGCCTGCTGTCGAACAACGAGCGCGACCTGCAGGCCGCGATGGACGGCTTCGAGCAGTGCCGCCGGCCGCTGGAGTGAGCCATGGCCACCGAGGACCTGGGCACGTGCCTGCTCGCCTCCGACCACGCGGCCGGCGTGGCTACCCTCGGTCACGCCCTCGCTCGTTACACGGACCTGGGAGCGGTCTGGGACGCCCGCCGGATCCGCGGCAAGCTGCGCGACCTCGGCGTCCGCCGTCGACTTGTGGTCCGCGAGCCGTTCACCCACGGCTGGGTTGCGATGACCGCCGCCGAGGAGTCGGTGGCCGGACTCGTCGCGGAAGGACTCACCTGGTGAGGGGCAGCGCCGACTGCTGATGGGGGCAGAGGCTCGCGTTCTGGGGCACGGTGGGATCCGGGCCGTTGCTCGGGCGGCCCGGGCCAGTGAGGCGACGGTCCGCAGGGGCCGGCCAGGACCGGCCGGGTCGTCCGCTGCACGCAGCAGCTCCACCGCGGCCAGGACCCGCCAGGCGGGCGATGTCCCCCCGGCCCGCGGCCGGCGCGTCGTAGAGCGTGATGCGACAGACTCATCCTCACGGCCTTCCTGCTGGACACATGTGTTCCTTGATCGGAGCACATGATCCAGCCGAAGGCCGCGCACATGAGCGCCGGCGGGAATGGCAGTGATCAAGTACGACGAACCCTTCGACCGCGACGTTAAAGATTCAAGTTAGTCTGATGCCCCTGAACGGCTTTTCGAAGCACGGCACATGGGAAAGGTGACCGGTGATGTCGCTGAGCCCCGGCGATCCCGAGTCCATAGGCGGCTATGCACTGGTCGGCCGGCTCGGAAGCGGCGGCATGGGTGTCGTCTATCTGGGCCGTTCGGTCTCGGGGCGGCAGGTCGCGATCAAGGTCGTGCACGCGCAGTACGCGCAGGACGAGGAGTTCCGGACGCGCTTCAGGCAGGAGGTCGCGGCCGTCCGCCGGGTGAGCGGGGCATTCACGGCCCCGGTGGTGGACGCCGATCCGGACGCCGAACAGCCGTGGATGGCGACACAGTATGTACGGGGCCGCACGCTGTCGGACATCGTGGCCAAGGACGGCCCGCTGCTCGGGGGCGAGTTGCGTGCCCTCGCGCTGGGCCTTGTCGAGGCGCTGCGGGACATCCACCGGGCGGGTGTGGTGCACCGTGATCTGAAGCCGAGCAACGTCCTGATGGCCGAGGACGGACCCCGCGTCATCGACTTCGGCATCTCACACGCCGTCGACAACCAGGCCCTCACCGTGACCGGGCGGCTGATCGGCACCCCGCCTTTCATGTCACCGGAGCAGTTCACCGCGCCGCGGGATGTCACCGCGGCCTCGGACGTCTTCTCGCTGGGGTCGCTGCTGGTGTACGCGGCCACTGGCAACCGTCCGTTCGACGGAAGCAGTCCCTATTTGACGGGCTATCAGGTGATATACGCGGCACCGGACCTGGATGGAGTCGCCGAACCGCTCCGGAGCATTGCCGAACGCTGCCTGGACAAGGATCCGGCCGCCCGGCCCGAACTCGCCGAACTGCACCGTGTTCTCCAGACCCTGCCGGATTCCGCCGCGCCGGTCGCGCCGGGAGTGGCCGACTCAGCGGTAACCAGCCGCCATGTTTCCCCTACGCGCCCTGTTCCACGAGACCTGGCCACCGCCGAGGTGAAGGGGGGAACGGACCGGACTCGAACCGCTCACGGACGTCGAGGGCGGCGCCTCCTCCTCGGCCTCGCCGCCGCCCTGGCCGTCACCGGGCTGAGCATCACGGCAGTGAAAGCCGGGTCGCACCAGAACAACACCTTCCAGTCGCCCACCGCGCCCGCGTCCGCCGCCGCGGTGACGCTACCGCCGAAGCACGTGCGGTGGGACTACCAGATCGGCGGCGCTTACACCCCGCCGACCGGCGTGAAGGTGGTCAGTCGCAGCCACGAGGACGCGCCCGCGCCGGGTGCCTACAACATCTGCAATATCAATGCCTTCCAGGTACAGGAGGGCGCGGAAAGTGACTGGGACACCGACCTGCTGCTGCGCGACGCCAACCGGCATGTCGTCTACGACAAGGACTGGGACGAGGCCGTCCTGGACATCCGCACGGACGCCAAGCGGCAGCGCATCGCTGCCAAGCTGAACACATGGATCGACGACTGCGCGGCCAAGGGGTACAAGGCCATCGAGCCCGACAACTACGACACCTTCACCCGCTTCTCGAAATACCTCACGGCGAACCAGGCAAAGGCGTTGATGAAGCTGCTGTCGGTGCACGCTCATGAGAAGGGCGTGGCCGTTGCCCAGAAGGACACCGCTGAGCTTGTGTCCGACCGTGCCTCCGTGGGTCTGGACTTCGCCGTGGTGGAGGAATGCGGCGAGTGGAATGAGTGCGGCGAGTTCGCCAAGGCGTTCGACAACAACGTGTTCGTGGTCGAGTACACGGCGAAGGGCCTGTCGGAAGCGTGCTCCCGCTGGAGCAGCACACTGAGCATTGTCCGCCGCGATCAGTCGGTCGTGTCCAAGGGCACGAGCGGCTACTTCCGCCGGACCTGCTGACACTGAAGCTGCTGAACGGCAGGACTGAGCCGGGCGCGCGAGTGCACTGCCGCGCACAACCGGCTCGCGCCTCGTCGGCCACTGGCCCTGGACCGACGTGATCACCTTCGCGTTCGAGGTCAGGGAGCGTCAGCTCGTGCCGTCCCCCTCGGGGTCTCGGTATCGCTTCCGCACGCGCGAAGCAGGCTGGTAGTTCGGTCCCGCGGTTTCATCCACGCGTGCAAGGAGCAGTTCACAAGGGGGTTCGAGGCGCTCCGCGAACTCCGTTGAGAAATCCGCGCCGACGAGCTGCCATGGCAGGGCGGTCAGACCGTCGGTGAGGTCCTCCAGCTGCTGACGCAGCCGTAGACCGGAAGGAAGGAGCCTGCGATCTGCTGCGAATCCCTTCCGCGACAGCATTTCCCAGCCATGGTTGATCTCCTCTTCGGTCTGACCCCGGGATTTGCTCAGCCAGTCGTCTTTGTAGCCCAACCATTCGTTGTGAATGATCGATGCCTCCGAGGACGTCAGACCGGCCGAGGCCATCAAGGCCCAATGCGAGTCCCCCCGCCATTCGCGGATCGCGTTCACAGCGTGCCAGCCCGACAGCAAAGGGTTCCGTGGACGAGGCATGGACACGGTCGCACCGAACAGCACGCGGCCCAGCCTCGGGAGGCGGTCGACCGCGGACCACAGTGTCGGCCCCATCTCGACCAGCGGGTCGACGATGTCGGGCGCATAGCGACGCAGCCCCTCGTCGACAGCCTCGTCCCGCAGGTGCCAGAATTCGCGGAAGGCGGCCGCATCCCCCTTCAAGAGGTCGAAGGTGACGGCGATGCCGACCGAGCTGATGGTGCCGAACGCGGCGGTCAGTGCCTCGGCCCCGGCAGGCGCGAGTGGCGCGCCGCGGGAAGCGATGTAGCCGAACGGCCCTGGGAGGCCATGGGCCTCGAACCGCGCCACAGCCCCGGGATCCCAGAAGATCCATCCGACGGTGGTCTGTACAGAGCGCGCGTTGCGACGGCTTGTCTCACGCCAATCGTCATCTGCTGCCCGGTCATGCCATTGATCGAAGATCATCGATGCCCGCCTCTCCTGGCTCACCTCTCCGCAGCCGGTCGGCTGACCCGCCTGACGCTGTGAGGTCGCCGTCATTTCCTGACCTGTCAGCAGTTTCGGGACCAGAGGGTGAATGCGCCGGGTGTCTTCATCCAGTCGAAGGTGGTGGCGCTGGAGTGGCCTTGCTGGGCGAGATACTGGACGCGTTGGGCCGCGGCGGTGGGGTCGGGGTTTGTGTCGTCGAGTGTGGGGACGACGCTTTCGGCTGAGCCTTCGACAGTGAGGTAGTGACTGCGGCAGTACCACGACATGCTGTAACCGTTGTTCAGCCAGTGGGTGGCCTGGGTGTCGAAGATGACGAACCAGGGACGCAGGGCGGCACCATAGATGAGGCGGGGGTCGCCGTTGGGGCTCGGTTTGGTCATGGCAGGCCACATCGAGGCCTGATCGAGCCGGCCTGCTGTCGAAAGGTCGGCCAGGTGCTGGGCGTATTCCTGTTCGGTGGAGAGGTTGTCCAGTTTGTAGCCTGCGAGCTTGTTCTCTATGGTGCCGGTGATCGGGAAGAGGATGAATTTTCCTCGGAGCTCGTTCCAGGTCGGCCAGGCTCCGGCCTTCGCCGCGGCGTCGAGGGTCGGGTAGGTGGTCCCGAGCATGTCTGCGGGTGTGAAGAGATTGTCGGAACCGAGGTGTTTGGCCACCAGCTGGTCCAGTTGGTCCGGTCCCATTCCCGCGTTGGAGCGGAAGCCCCATTTGAGCTCGAGTTTGATGTAGACGGGGTCGTGATCGGGGTGCGCGTCACTCCAGGCCTTGAGGTCGTCGAGGCAGGTTCTCAGGCTGCCGTTCTCCCATGTGGTCTTGAAGATGCCGGATCCGGTGGTGTAGGTGCAGTTGTTGTCGTTGGCCAAGGGATCGGAATGGCTGACGATCCATCCGCCGGGATTGCCGAACGTACTGTAGGTGTCGATCTCCAGCAGGTGCGCTCCGAGGTCAAGGCCCGTGGTGATCGACTTGGACTTGCTCTTGTCGTAGGCGTTGTGCAGTCCGGACACGGAGATCTGGTTCAAGGCAACACTGTTGAACGCGGTTGTGTCTGTCGTCGGCTGGACCGTGGAGGCATGGACGGGTGTTGTCGAGGCCCATGGCGAAACCAGGCCAAGCAGTACGGTGGCGGCGAGACCAGAGGCCTTGCGGCGCCACGGACGGGCTTCCGCGACAGCGGAGGGCATGGGAGCTCCTGACGTCTGGGAAAGTCGTGCGCGGGTGGACTGCCGGTGGACCGCGGTATGCGGGCGGTGGCGTGGGATGACCGCGCCTTCGTGGCCCGCTCCGGCCGGCGGGCTGCGTGGACCCCGGCACCGTGGCGGCACGAGCCGGCACCTGGGTGGCGGGTTGCGGGCCCCCTCGGCCGGCCGTCGGCACCATCCCGGACGCGTCGGCCACCGGAGACGAGCCGGCAGGGAGGTGCCGAGCGGGTTGCGCGGTCGGGCGGCGGCCGGGAGCACCGGCAGCGCAGGGCCGAGGCCGCCTGGCGGTTGCATGGCGATGCTGCCGCGTCCACGGTTCGGTGGTTGCCCCTCGGTCCGCCGTCCGGGATCGCCCTGCCGTCGGCGACGCACGGGTCAGGGCTTGCCACCGCACCGTTCTCGTGACTCGGCGGCGGCCCAGGTGAAGATGCCTTGGGCCATCAGCGAGGACTCGGACTCGGCACGTGCCTGGTTGACGTCAGCGCGTGCGGCGTGCACGGTGGCGTCGTCGGGGGCGGCCTGCACCGCGAACTCCGCGAGGTGGCCGGCGACCCTCAGCTCGCCCGCGTCGGCGTAGCGTCGGGCCGCATCCGACAGGGCGGCCGCACCGCCTGCGAGGTCCGCCAATACGGTGGCGAGTTGGCCCTCGGGAGCCGGTTTGAGGTGCGCGGGGTTGCCGTCGTACCACCCGGCATAGCGCCGCCACAGGTTGCGCACGATGAACTCGGGTTCGTCGTACTTGGCTTGCAGGTAGACGCGGTCGGTCAGATGGGCGGGCGGGCGTACGGAGTGGATCAGGTCGTCCAGCCGGGCACCGGAGTTGAGTCCGTCCAGCGTCTGCTGGACCAGACTCTCCAGCCATTCCGCGGTCTCGGTGAGTGCCAGGCGGATCCGGTCGGCACCGAAGACCGGTGCTCCGTGCGAGGGCAGCATGATCTCCGCGCCCAGGGCCGCCATGCGGCGCAGTGCGAGTGCCCACTCGCGTGGGTAGCGCTGCACCTTCTGAGGGTTGCCGCAGTTGGGGGTCACCCAGATGAACATGTCACCGGGGCACAGGATGCGGTGTTCGGGGATCCAGGCGACGGTCGCGTCGTCGGTCTCGCCCCTTACGTGGAAGAGCTCGAAGGTCAGCTCACCGCGCGTCAGGGTGAGCGCCTCCCGGTACGTCAGGTCGGGCCTGCGGTACTGAGTCGGCCAGGTCAGATCCGGTGCCTGGAACTGCCGTTGGTTGATGACCGTGTTGTAGCCGCCGGTCAGTATGTAGCGGTCGAACCTTTCCCCGACCTTTTCGTGGGCGTACACGGTCGGGCGTGGCGCGTTCTCCGCATCGAAGGGACCCATCCCGAAGACATGATCGATGTGACCGTGCGAGAAGACGGCGGTGGTCACCGGAAGTCGACTCCAGGCACGCACGGCCTGATGGAGGTTGTCGGCGGCCAGTGGGTTGCCGGTGTCGAACAGGATGACCTCGCCGTCCGTGCGGAAGGTGATGACGTTACCGAAGCCGGGGTACCAGCCGACGCCGTCGACCACCTCGATGACGCCGGAGCCCGCCTGCCCGGCATGGACGATGCTGTCGTCGACGGCGCCCTGCCAGACCCGGTCGGCGTAGTCGGTGAGGGAGAAGCTCATGGTGCCCATGCCACCGTGAACCCATGCTCCGAGCAATCGGCCGCGAGGCCACTGACAGCTGCCTACAGTTGTGACATGCCACAACCAGACGCTGCGCGAGACGGCGCGATTCGGCTGGCCGCACGCCTCGAACCGCGGGTCAACCAGCTGGCCAGGGCCATCGTGGAACGTCAGCGGGCCGAGGTGCCCGGCTTCGATCTCCTGCCCGGCGAGATGCGGGATGTGGAGATCGCGGCGACAGCCCGCCACGCGATACGTGGGTTCCTCCGCCATGTGCAAGGCCTGCCGGACACCGACATCGTGGTGTTCCGGGAACGCGCCGCCCAGCGCGCCGAGGAAGGCCTACCCCTGGTGCAGTTGCTCAGGGGGTACCACGTCGGTGCCGAGGTGCTGCTGGACGCGTTGAGCGAGTTGGCCCGTCCGGGCGAGGAAGGGGCACTGCAGTCCTTGACCCGGATGCAGCTCCGCGCGCTCCGGGCCACCGTCGAGAACGTGACAGAGGCGTACCTTGCGGGCCTCGCCGACCAGCAGGGGGCGGCACGCGAGCTGGCCCGGGCACTCATCCGTGGTGACGAGCCCGAGGAGGTCGCCGCCCGCTACGGGCTGTCCCTGGAATCCGGCTACCTCGTGCTCAGTGTGCGGGCCCCCGAGCCCCCGACACCGGTGGCGGCGCGCAGGCTGCTGCGTCGGGCGCTCGCCCGGCTCGCCCCTCTGGCCGAGGGCCGCGTTCTCAGCCTGCCGGACGAATGCGGCGGCTGCGTCCTGTTACCCTCCCGGACCGCACTCGACGCCGTCGCCGGCCGAATCTCCTCCCGTCTTCCGGCAGCGCCGATCGTAGGCGCCGCGACCGCGGGCTCTCCCAGGGAGGTTCCTGCAGCGGCCGAACGAGCACGCCGCATCGCAGCCGTTGCAGACAAGCCCGGCCTGCACCGGTTGCAGGACGTACTGCTCGAATACCATCTGTCGGGAGCTGCGGACAGCGCACCCGAACTGGGCGCCCTCCTGGAACCGCTGGACGGCCAACCCGGCCTGACCGCGACCCTGGCCGCCTTCCTCGACTGTGACTTCGACCGGCGCCGTACGGCTCAGGCACTTGATGTGCACCCCAACACGGTCGACAACCGCCTGGCTCGTGTGACCGAGTTGACCGGCGTCGACCCGCACACCGCACGTGGCGTCCAACTCCTCGGTGCCGCGCTGACCCTGCACAGAATCGCCGGCCGGGAGTACCGGTAACACCTCCAAGCGCGTTCGGATCCTTCCGGACACCGGACGGTCGCTGCTCCAGGTCGGCTGCATCACCGCCCGAGGTCGGTTACGTTGGTAAAGCACCTGGTCAGAGGGGGGTAACAAGCCGTAACCCACCGGGGACGCTCCATGACCGGCCTGATCGTCGTCCTGCTGTTGGTGGTCCTGGCGACAGCCGTGGCGACCGGAGCCCGGCGCTGGAGCTTGCCCGCCCCCTCGCTCCTCGTGGTTGTGGGTCTGGTCGTAGGGCTGATGCCCTGGGTTCCGGAGGTGCGCCTGCCGCCTCACGTGATCAACGTGCTGGTGCTGCCGCCGCTGCTCTACGCCTCGGCGGGGGAAATCTCCGTCCGCGACCTGCGCACCGTGTGGCGGCCTGTGACCGGCCTGGTCTTCGGCCTGGTCGTCGCCTCGGCCATCGCCGTCGGGTACGTGGCCGCCGAGATCACCCCGCTCACCGCCGCGACCGCGTTCATCCTCGGCTCTGTCCTGGCCAGCACCGACCCCGTGGCCGTGACCGCGCTCGGCCGGCGCCTGTCCCTCCCACCGCGCGTGCAGGCCATGGTGCAGGCGGAAAGCCTGTTCAACGATGCCACCTCACTGGTCCTGTACAAGGTCGCCGTGGCCACCGCGGTGTCCGGCAGCGCCATCAGCGTGCCCGGGACCGTTGAGCAGTTCCTGATCCTTGCAGGCGGAGGAGCCCTCATCGGCGCGGCGGTCGCCGCAGTGGTGGCCCTGATCCGCAGACGGACCGACGACCCCATGCTGGAGACCGTCATCGCGTTGGTCACTCCCTACGCCTCCTACGTCATCGCGGAGCAATCGCACACCTCCGGCGTGACCGCCGTCATCGTGTCCGGGGTCGTTCTCGGCAGCACCGGCCACAAGCTCGGCAACGCCTCCGTCCGCATCCAGGTCCACGCCGTCTACGACACCGTGACCTTCCTGCTGGAGAGCGTCGTCTTCGCCCTGATCGGCCTCGAGCTGCCCTCCGCCGTCCGCCAACTCGCGCACGACGAGCACGGCTGGCCGCTGTGGGTGCCGGTGATCGCCTTCACTCTGCTGGCGATCCGCCTGCTGTGGATCTTCCCGCTGTCCGCCCTGATCCACCACCGGCACGGGGAAGGCGACAACCGCCTCTCCTGGCGCGTTCCGGCCGTCCTGTCCTGGGCGGGCACCCGAGGCGTCATGCCGCTGGCCGCCGCGCTCTCCATCCCCCTGGCCACCCACACAGGGGCGCCGTTGCCGCACCGCGCGCTCATTCTCACGCTCACCACCGGGACCATCGCGCTCACTCTCATCTTCCAGGGTTTCACCCTGGCCCCTGTCGTCCGCCGCTCCGGGATCGCTCTGGAACCAGAGCACACCGCCCGCGAGGAGGCCCGGACCCGCCGGCGCATTGCCTACGCTGCTCTCGAAGAGCTCAAACTGCTTGGCGATCTGGATCAGCTCGCCGATCTGGGTGCCGCCGCCGAGGCCGCCCTGAAACAGGCCCGTCGTCATCTGGAAGCGCGCATCCACCAGGTTGAAGACGCCGACTTCAGCGACCCGGACGCCCGTCCTGCCGACGTCTACCGCGAGATACGCCGGACACTCATCGCCATCGAGGCGGCCGAGCTTCAGCGCCTCTACGAAGAGAACAAGATCAGCAACGCCACCCGGCGCCGGATCCAGCACGAACTCGACCTCGAAGAAGCCAGCCTCCGCCCCCGCGACTGACTGCCGGCCCCGGTAGCCCTGCTCATATGCTGAGGGGGCACGCGACAAGGCCTCGGCACTGGTCGGCCCATCCCCACCGACGGCAAGCTCACCAAGCAGAATCTCTGGCGGGAGGCGGGCGTCAGCCGGGCCACGACGAACCGGGCAACCGCAGTGCTCGTCGACTGGCACAGCTACGTCAGCCAGAGCACGGCAAGCGGCGCAAGCCCGCACGGCCCGTGGACACCGACCCCGGCCTCGCTCACATTCGGCAAGAGCAAAGCGTCACGCCGGCGGCCGGGTGAGTTTGGCGGCGACGGCGTCGAGGACCCAGTCCAGGCCGGTCGCGAAGGATTCCTCGGCGTCCACGTCCGTGCCGTCGTACACGGCCTTGGTCAGCGCCGGGAAGCGGCCCGTGGCCAACATTCTCGTCACGTGCGGGCCGGAGGCGCGCTGCCAGTCGCGCTTGGACAGGCCCGTGGCGCGCTCGGCCCGCAGGTTCGCGATCTCGCGCCTGATCGCGCCGGTGAAGTAGGCGCTGACTGTCTCCACGGCGCGCATGACGGTGTCGATGTCGGCGAGGCCGTCGAGTGCGGCGAGCGTGGCCTCGGTCACGGCGAGGCCGTTCGGGCCCAGGGCCGGGCGGCCGCCGAGCAGGTCGGCCAGCCATTCGTGACGGAGAGCGGCCTGCCTGGTGCGATGGGCGAGGGCGCGCAGCGCCTCCCGCCAGTCACCTGGCTGCTCCTCGGGGAGAATCTCGGCCTGGACCTCGTCCACCATGAGGTCGAACAGCTCCTCCTTGGTGGAGATATATCCGTACAGCCGCATCGGGCCGGCGTCCAGGCGGCCGGCGACCTTGCGCAACGACACCGCCTCCAGCCCGCCCTCGTCAGCCAGCGCGATGGCGGCGGCGACGATCCGCTCCCGGTCGAGCGGCACGGGGCGAGTCGGCGGCTCCGGCCGGTCCCACACAGTCATGGTCACATCGTACTGTTGCGATGCATTGTATTGAGGAAATACAGTGTATCGACATGAGACACCGCATCGCTGTGGTCGGGAGCGGTCCTGCAGGCCTTACCTTTGCCCGCGTCCTGCACCGCCATGACTACCCCGTCGCCGTCCTCGAACGCGATCCCTCCCCCGACGCCCGCCCCCCGGGCGGCACGCTGGACCTGCACGAAGGGCTGGGCCAGCTCGCACTGGACAAGGCGGGGCTGCTGGCGGAGTTCCAGGCGCTGTCTCGCCCCGAGGGGCAGGCCATGCGCATCCTGGACGCGGACGGAACCGTCCTGCGCGACTGGCGACCCCGTCCAGATGACCGGGCCAATCCCGAGATCGACCGCGGGCAACTCCGTGACCTGCTGCTCGGCCCTCTCGACGTCCAGTGGGGGCGGGGCGTGACGCAGGTGCTGCCGGGGACCCGGGATGGCGTACTGGTCCGGTTCGCGGACGGGCGACAGGAGACGTTCGACCTCGTGGTCGGCGCGGACGGCGCCTGGTCCCGGACCCGTCCGGCAGTCTCGCCGGTGACGCCGCACTACACCGGCGTCACCACGGTCGAGACCTCCCTCGACGACGTCGACACCCGCCACCCCGACCTCGCCCGGTTGATCGGCGACGGCTCCGTGGCTGTGTACGGCGTGAACCGAAAGCTCGTCGCCCAACGCAACAGTGGCGGCCACGTCAAGGTGTACGCCCAGTTCCGCGCGCCGCTGGACTGGCACACGAACCTGGACCTGGCCGACGTCGAGGCCGTGCGATCGAGCCTGCTGGCTCTGTTCGACGGCTGGGCCGCTCCCGTCCTCGACCTCCTCCACCACGGCACCGCTTTCGTCCACCGCCCCCTCTACGTCCTGCCCGTGACCCACACCTGGACCCACGTCTTCGGGGTGACGCTACTGGGCGACGCCGCCCATCTGATGCCCCCATTGGGGGCGGGCGCGAACCTCGCGATGCTGGATGGCGCCGAACTCGCCGAGTCCATCGCCACCGGCCCCGGAGACCTGGACGACGCCGTCCGCGCCTTCGAGGAACGGATGTGGGCACGGGCCGGCAGGTGGGCGAAGATCACGACGGCCGGTCTGGAACGCCTGGTGAGCCCGGACCCCGCCGAAGCCCTCGCCCTCTTCGACCAAGTCCAGCCATCCTGACCGTCCATATGCAAGGCGAGCCGGCGACGGCCACCACATGTCTCATGAGACACGTCAAAGTCTGGAGAAGGACGGCTGCCGCAACCAGCAGCCGGCGCGGAACCTCGCGCTGTCGACCTCAACGGCCGTGAGCGGAAAGTGCGGGCATGCGCCACCCACGCGGACGCCCTCCCCTGGAGCTGGTCCTCGACGCCGGCGGACGAGTGGTTCGGCGACCTGCGGGCGGTCCGCGGCTGCGTCCGCTCGACGCTGCGCGGCTACCAGGAGGCGGTGCGGCTGTTCTGCGACTACGCCGCCGACCCGGCCTACGGCTGGGCGGCCGAGTGCGAGCGCCGCTTCGGCACCTGTCCGATCCAGGTGTGCCACGAGTGGAAAACCGCCGAGCACATGCTGGAGCGCGAGGCCGCAACCCCGAAGGCCCGGAGATCGGTGAGTACGGCGTCCGCTACGTCCGCCACGGCAAGGCAGGGGAATACGCGACGGTCCTTTACGCGAGGCCGCCAGTTCCAGACCCCCACAAGGCAGCGGCAAGCCCTCGGCACGGCTGAGGGGCCGGCCGATGTGATGCGCACCTGGGCCGGCCGGCTCCTCTTTCCTGTGTGCCGTCGAGTCCCTGCCGGACTTACGGGTAGCTGACCAGATAGGCCACGTTGTTGCTGGGGGTGACCTGGTTGCCGGTGTTGTCGATGATGTGGTTGATGGTGCCTGCGCCACCAAGGACCGTGGTGACCATGCTGTGGAACTTCACCGTGGACGTGGTGGGCACCTCGATGGCATGGCCGAGCACCACGGAGGGGTTGTCGCGGAGATAGGCGTAGACACCCACACCCCAAGCCTCGTGGGAGGTGACCGAGTTGGCGACCTTGTACGAGGCGTAGCCGAGGTCGCCTCCACTGGTGGTCCAACCGGACTGGTCGGGCACGTCGTACGGAGTCTCGCTCTGGTAGAAGTACGTGCGGCCGCCGTTGCCGTTCCAGGTGGTCTGGTACTTCTGGTAGTGCTCGACCGCCAGGCCGTACATGGTGACGTTGTCGCCGTTGACGATCAGTCCGTTGACGGCCGGGTTGGTCGTCCAGCCGACGCCGTTGGTGTGGTCCGCCCGCCACAGCCACAGGTCGTCGCCGACGACGTCGTTGCTGTTGATCACCAGTGACTGGGTGGCCTTGCCGGCGATGTCACCGCCGATGCGGAAGAACACGTCGTGCAGGACGATCGGGTCGGCGGTGTGACTGGCGGCCGAGCCGGCCGGGCCGACCTGCATGAGGGTGTTGGAGTTGGTGGTGTTCGCGCTGATCAGCAGCCCGGCGATGTCGATACCGTCGACGTCTGCGGTGGTGATCGCGGTAACGCCGTTGTCCGGCACGAGGGTGGCCAGGCCCAGTCCGAGAACCACGGTGTCGGGGCGGGTGATGTCGAGCGGGGCGGACAGGTGGTAGACGCCCGGGGTGACGATCAGGTTCTGGCCCGCGGCGAGCGCATTGTTGATCGTCGTGGCGGTGTCACCGGGCTTGACGATGTAGAACTGACTGATCGGCAGCGAGGTGCCCGGAGCGGTGCCGTTGACCCAGTCCGGGCCCTGCACATTGGTGCGCACCGACGGGACGAACACCTGCCAGTTTCCCGAGCCGTCGACGTAGATGAACGGCTTTTCGCGCATCACCGGGCTCTGGGCGACGGTGGTGTACTGCGGATTGGGGAAGCTGGTCGCCGGGGCACCGGTGTCGCCGACGAAGACCATGTTCCAGTTGTGCCCGGTCCAGCCGCCGTTCATCGCGGTGTCCTGGGTGAGGAACTGCTGCTGGGTCCCGGAGTTGATCTGACCGGAGATCCGGGAGTTGCCGATGTAGCCGCCGCTCGACCAGTTGGTGCTGGTGCCGTGGGTGTCGTCCCACAGCTTCATGCTGCCGTGCACGTCCATCCGACGGAACGGGTCGGCCTGGGAAACGGCCCACATGGTGCTGCCCGAGCCGGGGCTCACCGACATGTTCTCGACGTCGCGCCAGAAGTTCTGGGTGGCGTTGCCGTCGCTGGTGTGACCCTCGACGTGCACACCGCCGCCGGTGATCGACACCTGGTCCGGTGACAGGCCCAGTCCGGAGACCTGCGTGTAGTAGCCGACGGGGATGTCGACGTTGTACGTGCCGGGGGTGAACAGCAGAGCGTTGCGCTGGGTGCCGAACTCATTGGTCTGCTGGGTGCTGTAGACCGAGTCGATCTTGGACTGGATGGTGGACGCCGGCATCGACGGGTCGAACACCGTCACGTTGGGGCCGAAGTCCGGCGTGTTCGACGGCGGGGTGATGCCGCCGGAGAGCGTGAAGGACTGGGCGCCGGTGCCGTTGCAGGTGTACTGCTGCAGTTGGACGCTGTCGGCGGTGGACGCCGACGGCACATCGAGGCACTTGCCGCTGTTGCGGTTGACGAAGTGGTACGTGCCGGAGGCCTCGGCGACCGGCAGCCACTGCTGGTTGGCGCCGCCGCCGTAGAGCCACAGCTGGGTCAGCGCGCCGTCGGCGGTGGAGACGTCGGTCTCGTCCCAGACCTGATTCGGCGCGGAGGCCACACCGATCCGGTAGTAGCCGCCGTCGGTCGCGGTGAACTGCCAGGACTGGGCGCCGGTGCCGTTGCAGGTGTACTGCTGCACGGCGGTGCCGTTGCCGGTGGCCGCGGCACGCGCGTCAACGCACTTGCCGCTGTTGGCATTGACGACGGTGGTGGGAGTGGTGGGGATGGCCGCGGCAGTGGCGCTCGGGGCTGAGACCAGCGCGATGCCGGCGGCGGTCGGCAGCAGGAGGGCGGCCATGAGGGCAGCTGTGCGTCTGCGGTGACGGTGGGCTCGGACGAGCACGGCGGGAACGTTGATCACGCGTGTCTCCTAGGTCGCCTCGTGGGGCGCGAAATGTTGATGGGACGTTAGGCGCCGTCCGACATGCCGTCAACACATCAAAAGATAAGTCGTGAACTATGTCTTGATGAAGGCAGGCACGAGGGAATGGTCCCAACGGTCCGTACAACAATCGGAGTTACTTGGTGGCCCAGTTGTCCGCGAACAACCTTCGCCCCAGCTCCGGGTGAGGCAGGCCGGTGTCGGCCAGGATCTTGCTGGTTGCTGTTGCCCGAGGTGGGCAGGTGCCCTGGCCGCGACCGGCACGGGGTTGCCGAACGAGCCGGTGAGCGACAGAGGCCAGTTCGTCAGCCGGCCCTAGACCCCCCAGATCTTCCGATAGGCCTCCCGATACCCGACTGGATCCCAAGCCGTACGCCCACCCGTGTTCTCATCCGTAGCCACATGCACCGGAGCCACATAACCGCTGGCAGGCGCCCCCGCGAAGGCCCGGTTGAACTCGTCGATCATCTGCCAGCCCTGCTGGGACAGGGGTTCCGGGACCGTCGCCGCCTGGTACTCCCTGCTGTTGATGCGCTGGAAGGCGGACGGGTCGCCGTCGCCCGCGCCGATGTTGTGCGGGGGGCCGGCGCCCTTTCTGCCTGCGGCGCGGAAGGCCGGGGCCGCGTCCGCGAAGTACAAGTCGTTGATGGCCGCGGAGTAGGTCCATCTGCTGCCCAGACGGTAGAGGAGGGACGAAACCTTCTGGGGGGTGAGCACGCTTGCGTCGGGGATCGGGATGTTCTCGTCGGCCAGGAGGCGGACGCCGGAGCAGGTGGCGAGCTGTTTGCTGATCAGATCGGACTTGTTCTTGGCGAACGGGATCGACGCGTCGGTGAAGATGACGACGCCCGCGTGGCCGTAGGACTGCGCGATGATCCAGTCGGCGGTGATCCTCGCGACGTCCCCGACGTTCGTGGTGATGTTGGTGAAGAGCTTCGGGTTCTTGCTGGGACCGGGCAAGTCGACCGCGTGCCACCCGATGAGCGGGATGTTCTCCGCATTCGCCTTCGCGACCTGCTGAGACGTTGCCTTGGGGTCGAAGCCGCCCAGAACGATCCCGGAGGGTTTGAGTGCGATGGCCTGGCTGAGCGCCGCCTGGATGCCGGTGGGTGTGCCCCCTCCGTCGATCACGTCGAACTTCCAGCCGACCGTGTTGGCGGCCTCCCGCGCACCCTGCACCGTGCCGGCGACGCCCGGGTTGGTCATCGTCTGGGCGACGTAGATGACCGACCGGCCCCGCACGACCTTCGGGCCGGTGGTGGGGCCGTTCCAGGCGGTACGGGGCTCTTCCGCCTGGTGAACGGAGGTCCTGGCCCTGGCCATGGCGGCGGGGCAACCGGATGTCGTCGGCCGTTCGGAGGGGCCGGCGCGGGTCGACGATCCACGCTCGCAGCCGATGGCGAGGGCGACGACCGCCCCGAGGGCGACGACCCGGAGGGCGGTCTTGCGGTTCGAGTGCACAGCTGCCTGCTCCTGGCGGAGGTGGAGTCTGGTCGGTTCAGGGAGCCTGTGGTGGGTCTGTGTCGGTTGTCCGTGTGGTGGTCTTCTTCGCAGGCTTCTGATGTGCCGCGGTGGCCGTGGCGTGGAGGCGGCGGCGGGCGGAGTAGCCGGCCAGTCCGACCGCGAGCAGCAGAGTGGCACCGTCGAACAGCGGGGTGACCCAGAAGTCGGCGCCCAACTGCTCGATGCCGGCCAGGCCGATGGCCAGGACGGCGACGGCGACGACGGTTCCCGCGGCGTTGGCGCGGCCCGGCTTGATGGCCGTGGAGCCGAGCAGGGCGCCGACGAAGGCCGGGAGCAGGTAGTCCATGCCGACGCTCGGGTTGCCGATCTGCTGCTGCGCCGCGAGCAGCACTCCGGCGAAGCCGACGACCAGGCCGGAGCCGGTGAAGGCGTAGATGCCGTAGCGGCGGGTGGGGATGCCGACCAGGTCGGCCGCGCGGGGGCTGGAGCCGATGACGTACAGATACCGGCCCAGCGGCAGCCGTTCCAGCAGCAACCACAGCGCCACGGCGAGCGCGAGGACGTAGTAGGCGGCGACGGGCAGGCCGAGGAACTTGGAGTCGTAGAGGTCGGTGAAGGCCCGCGGAAGACCTGCCGGGCCGGGGACGATCCGGGCGCCCCCGGTGATCCAGCCGGTGAAGGCGTACATCACGGTACCGGTGCCGAGGGTGGCGATGAAGGAGTCGATCCGGGCGAACTCGACCAGCAGGCCGTTGAACACACCGATGACTCCGGCGCCGACGATGACGGCGACGCAGGCCGTCGGCCAGGGCCAGCCGTCGGCCACGATCAGTTTCAGGACCATGACGTGGGCGAGGCCCAGGCCGTATCCGATGGACAGGTCGAACCTGCCGGTGGCGATGGGGATCGTCGCCCCGAGCGCGAGGATCGCGGAGATCGACTGGGTGGACAGGATCGAGGAGACGTTGTCCAGCGTCGGGAAGGTGTCCGGCCGGGCGAGGGAGAAGACGAGGAAGAGCAGCGCGGTCAGGAGCAGCAGACCGTAGGCGCCGGCGAGGTGACCACTCGCGCGGCCCAGCGGGGACCGGGGCCTGCGGGAGCCGGGCCCGCGGCCCGGAGGGGATTCGGGCGGGCGTGGCGTGGTCATCGCTCGGTCGCCGTACCGGTGATGGCGGGCATGGCCGAGGCCGTACGGGTCAGCTCGGTGACCGTGAGGTTGTCGCCGGTCAGCTCGGCGGTCACGGCCCCGCGGACGAATACCAGGGCACGGTGGCACACGTTGGCGATCTCCTCGAAGTCGGTGGAAATGAGCAGCACGGCGGCGCCGGCCGCCAGCGCGTCGTCGAGCAGGTGGTACACGGCGGCCTTGGCACCGATGTCGACGCCGGCGGTCGGCTCCTCCAGGATCAGCAGGCGTCGGCTGAGCCGGAGCCACCGCCCCACCATGACCTTCTGCTGATTGCCGCCGGACAGGGTGGCGATGCGGGCCTCGCTGTCGCGGGGCCGCACTCCGTACCGCTCGATCAGCGCCGTGGCCGCGTCGCGCTCGCGCCGCGGACTGATCCAGTGCAGCGCCCGCAGTCCGTCCGCCCTGGGGTTGGCCAGGAAGTTCTCGCGGACAGTGAGGTCCGGCAGACAGCCTTCCTCGTGGCGGTCGTTGGTCACGAAGCCGACGCCCGCGTCGACGCCGGCGGCCACGGTCCGCGGGTGGTACGGACGGCCGTCGAGCAGTACCCGTCCGTCGAGGATCGGCCCGGAGCCGGCGAGAGCGCGGCCCAGGGACAGGTGACCGGCCCCGGTGAGTCCGACCATCCCCAGGATCTCCCCGGACCGGAGTTCGAGGCCTACCGGCCCGGCGTCGCGCGTCCGCACTCCCTCCAGGCGCAGCAGGACAGGTCCGTCGGTGCGGGCGGTCGCGGGGTGATAGTCGGCCGGCTGGTGCCCGACGATCTCGCGCACCAGGCGGGCCGGGTGGTGGTCGGCCAGGCGCCCTTGGCTGATGAGGCGGCCGTCGCGGAGTACGGCGAAGCGGTCGGCGACCCGGTACACCTCGTCGAGCCGGTGGCTGACGTAGACGATGCCGTGGCCGCGGTCGCGCAAGGTGTGCAGCACGTCGAAGAGCCGGGCGCAGTCGGCAGCGGGCAGGCTGGCGGTGGGTTCGTCGAGCACGATGAGCGCGGCCCGGGTCGACAGCGCGCGGGCGATCGCGACCAGCGAGCGCTCGGCCCGGCCGAGGTCGGCGATCCGGGCGTCGGGGTCGAGGTGCCCGGCAACGATCTCCAGGGCCTGCGCGCAGCTCTCTCGCACCCGCCGCCAGGAGATCAGCCCGCAGCGGCGGGGAAAGCCGGTTCCCAAGGCGATGTTCTCCGCGACCGTCATCCATCCGACCAGTCCGAGGTCCTGGTGGATGAACGACATGTTCCGGGCGGCGGCGTCGGTGCCGAGCGGATGCCCGGCCACGGTCACTTCTCCCTCGTCCGCGTCATGGACGCCGGCGAGGATCTTGATGAGGGTGGACTTGCCGGCGCCGTTGGGCCCCAGCAGGGCGAGCACGCTGCCCCGGTGGACGTCGAGGCCGACCGAGTCCAGCGCGAGCGTGCCTCCGAACCGCTTGCTGAGACCCCGGATACGGACCAGGGGTTCCTCACTGCTGCGGTTCGCGGCGGAGCTTGTCGAGTCGTTAGAGGGCAGGGAGGTCCTCCCAGTCCATCATGGCCGGCTCGGGAAGAACACCGGGTGTCTCCAGGGCGCATTCGGCCCAGATGACCTTGCCGTCGGCGGTGTAACGGGTGCCCCAGGCCTGGGTGAGCTGTGCGACGAGGAACAGGCCCCGGCCGCCCTCGTCGTAGGTGGCCGCGTGGCGCAGGTGCGGGGCGGTACTGCTGGTGTCGGCGACCTCGCAGATCAGGCTGCGGTCGTGGATCAGGCGTACCTGGATCGGCCCGCTGCCGTAGCGGACGGCGTTGGTGACCAGCTCGCTGAGCACCAGTTCCGCGGTGAACGACACCTCGTCCAGGCCCCAGTCGCCGAGGCGGCGGGTGACGGCGGCGCGGATGTCGGAGACGCGGGCCGGGTCGGCGGGCAGCTCCCAGTGGGCGATCCGGTCGGGGTCCAGGGCGAGGGTGCGGGCGACCAGCAGCGCGATGTCGTCGCCGGGGTGCTCCGGTGCCACGGTCTCCAGGATCGCCCGGCAGGTGTCGTCGGGCGTGCGGTCCTGGTGGGCCAGGGTGCTGCGCAGCAGGTCGAAGGATGTGTCCAGATCCCGGTCGCGGTCCTCGACGAGTCCGTCGGTGTAGAGGACCACCTGGCTGCCTTCGGGAAGGTGGACCTCGGCGGACTCGAAGGGGAGGCCGCCCAGCCCGAGGGGAGGCCCGGCGGGCAGGTCGGGGAAGGTCACGGTGCCGTCGGGGAGGACCAGCGCAGGCGGGAGGTGGCCCGCGCGAGCCATGGTGGCCTGCTGAGAGGTGGGGTCGTAGACGGCGTAAAGACACGTGGCGCCGATGATGCCCGTGGCTTCTGCCGCCGACTCCTCGTTGCGCTCGTCCCGCGCCAGGCGCCCCACCAGATTGTCGAGATGGGTGAGGACCTCGTCGGGGGCGAGGTCGAGCTCGGCGAAGTTGCGTGCGGCCGTGCGCAGCCGGCCCATGGTGACGGCGGCGTGCAGTCCGTGGCCCACGACGTCGCCGACGACCAGGGCGACGCGGGTGCCGGACAGGGGGATGACGTCGAACCAGTCCCCGCCGACCTCGTACTCGGCGGGCTGGTACCGGTGGGCGACTTCGACGGCGCTCTGCTCCGGCAGCCGGCTCGGCAGCAGGCTCCGCTGCAGGGCCAGGACCATGGTGTGCTCGCGGGTGTAGCGGCGGGCGTTGTCGATGCAGATGGCTGCGCGCGTGGCGAGTTCCTGGGCCAGGGAACGGTCGTCGTCGCCGAAGGGGGCCGGGGTCCGGGAGCGGTAGAAGCTGGCGATACCCAGGACGACGCCGCGGGCGAGCAGCGGGACGGCGATCAGGGAGTGGACGCCCAGGGAGATCAGGCGCTCGGTGTGCTCGGGGTCCTGGGCGAGCCAGCCGCTCGCCACCCGCAGATCGGGTACCAGCACCGCCTGCTCCAGGGTCAGGCACTGGAACTGGGGCGTGGCGGGTCGGGGGTCGATCCGCTGGCCGACCGGGTAGAAGGGGAGGTCGTCGCCGATGCCGTGCATCACCACGCGATTCATGTCGATGCGCGGGTCGGCCGCCTCCTCGCCGCGCAGTACGGCCTCGGGCAGGTCGATGGCGACGTGGTCGGCGAGGCCCGGGACGGCCATCTCGGCGAGTTCGAGAGCCGTGCGGCTCACGTCCAGAGTGGTGCCGATCCGGGTGCTCGCCTCGGAGAGCAACTCCAGGCGGTGCCGTGCCGCGACGGCGTACTTGCCCACTCCCGGTTCGCCCACGAGTACCAGCCGCCTGTCGCCCGCCCTGTCGCCGGGGCCGGTGCTTTCGGGCTGCCCCGGGCCAAGAAGGGTCGAGGCGGCCGCGGACAGGCCCGTCGGCAGGCCGGTCGGCACACCGTGAAGGTGCCTGGGCGGCGGGACGGCGGGAGGGGTGGCATGCCGTGGCGGGGCCTCTCGTGATACGCCGAGGGAGCCGGCGACGGCGAGCAGCGGCGCCTCGTGATGCAGCACCGCCTCGACGGCGACGCCCTGCACACCGGACGGGCCCGTCACCACATGGCTGAGGAGGGTGAGCCGCCGGCCGTCGGAGAGGGTCACCTCGACCGCGACCCGCTGGGCCGCGGAGATCAGCTCGGCGGCCTTCTCCTTGAGGATCATCTGGTCGCGCCAGTCCAGTCCGCTCCGGGCCAGTTGGTCCACGGCGATCGGCTCACCGTCGATGACCGGTTCTCCGTTCCCCGCGTCGCGTTTGGCGTCCAGGTACGCCTGGAGCAGGGTGCGCTCACGCGCCGTGCTCTGCTCCAGGAGCCGGTGCTCGATGGCGCGGGCGCCCTTGCTGATCAGGGTGTCCATGACCGGGCTCGCGTCGGAGCGCGGACAGCCGAAGGAGAGAACGCCCTCGATGCGCCCGCTGAGCGGGTCACGGATGGGAATTGCCGAACAAGCGTTCGCTTGAGAGCGTTCGGCGAAGTGCTCCGCCCCATGGACCTGGCACAGTCGCCTTTCCGCCAGAGCTATGCCGATGCCGTTCGTCCCGGCGACCTGCTCGGCGAACACGAAACCCGGGATGACCTGGAATGCGGGCAGGTTCCGGGCCAGGGAGCGTTCTCCGAAGCGGCGTGCGAGCACCACCCCCTCCGCGTCGGCGAGGCCGATGTTCATCCGGCTGCCGGCGAACCTGAGCTGCAGCCGGTCGAGCACCGGGACGGCCGCGCGGACGAGGCGGACGTCCGGGTCGAAGTCCTGTCGATAAGGGAGCTCGATCTGGTCCGGGGAGAGACCCAGCAGCAGGCTGCGCTGCCACGAGTTGAGGATCAGACTCCGCACGCCCGCCTCGGCCGGCTCGCCCTTCAGGAAGCGTTCGCGCGCACGGGCGAGGTCGATGCCGCCTGCGGCCCCCATGTGCATCACTCCCCTCACCGGATCGCCGCTCTGCTCACCGGATCGCCGCTCTGCCGCTCTGTCGCCCCCTTTCAGGAACGATTGCATGCTGTAGGTAATTTTAGAACTTCTCTTGACAAACGCGGGTGTACTTGCCTTTTTCGGTCAAGATGGGGTCGAGGTGGGGCGCCATGTGGGGGAGTCGGGCGGCTGGGTTCCGCCGCGGTCGGCGGGCTCGATCCGGGCGCCGGGATCACACTGTCGGTCCCTTCGCGGTTACTCCTGGTCCTTGAGCTCGTCGATGCGGACGGGACCCCCGTGCCGACCGACTGGATGGCCGCGAGGGCGATGGACAGGGCGGCGCGGGCGTCCTCGCCGGTGACCGACGGAGTGCGGCCGGTACGGACGCTGTCTGTGAAGTCGGCGAGTCCGGCGACGTACGCGTCGTGGAACAGGTCCTGGTCGTAGGCGACGCACTCGGCGGCGACGCCCTCGGTGCCGTAGGCCGTCAGATGCGTGCGGCGGATGTCGCCCATCGTCAGCATGCCCGCCGAGCCGAAGACCTCGCCGCGGACGTCATAGCCGTACACGGCCTGGAAGCCGGCCTCGGCGGTGGCGAGGGCGCCGTTGCTCGAAGCGGATCGTGACCACGGCCGCATCGAGCAGGACCCGGTCCTTGAATTCGGGGCGGCGCCGGGCGTGGACGTCGTACGGACCGCCGACGACGAGGGCGCCCGCCAGGCCGTGGACCACCTGGTGGCGCTCGGTCACCGTGACATCGCCCATATCGACGGTGGCCGGGCGCCCGGCGCCGCCGACCGTCGCCGCGGCTACCGCACCGCGATGAACCGCCACGGCCTGGGCGAGCCTGTAGGGGTCCTGCCCGGCGGGTTCACCGAGGAGGAGGGCGTAGTGGCCGCCCGCACCCCTCCTGGCCGAGGGCCCCTTGCCCACGGCGGTCCTCGCCTTCAACCACCGCTGCGCGACCGGCGTCCTCGACGCCTTCCTGCGTGCCGGTGTGCCCGTCCCCGGCGAGGTCGCCGTCGTCGGCTTCGACGACAGCCGTCCGGCCCGCCTCGCCCCTATCGACCTCAGCGCGGTGGCACAGGACATCCCGCGCCTGGCGGAGCTCGCCGTCGGCCGGGCCGTCGCGCGCCTGGAAGGAGAGGCGGCGCCGACCGGAGAGACCGTCATTCCGCCGCGCCTCGTCGTCCCCGGTACCACGGCGGTGCCACGCGCGGACTGAGCCGTCACCCGGACGGCGTCGACCGCGTTGCGCAGGGCGCCGACCTGCGGCAGGGGGCGGGCGCTTTTATGCTGGGGGTTCGGGAACCTCGCGGCCTGTGTCCCACGGCAGCGCCGTGACCTGCGGCTCCTGTGCAGCCACGCCGTAGGCGGACACACCTCTCAACCCGCGTGCACGACAGACGCGGAAGGTGGCCTCGCATGGTTGGAGCCGGCCCATGACGCATGCCCGTACACGACTGCGCAAAATGGCCGCGGCGGCCGCTGCCGCGGGGATGCTCGCACTGCCGATCGCGGGCGTGACCTCATGCGGGGGCGGGGGACCGGCACCGCATCCCACGTCCACGTCGGCGTCCCCTGGGGAGGTCCGGCAGATCACTCCCGATGTGGCGCGGCAGCTCGACATCGTCATTCAGCGGGTCATGCAGGAGGCGAACGTACCGGGTGTGACGGTGGGCCTGTGGACGCCCGGACAGGGCACCTACGTGCGGTCGTTCGGGGTCGCCGACAAGAGCAACGGCCAGGCGATGTCGCCGGATCTGTACATGCGGATCGGGAGCGAGACCAAGACGTTCACCGTGACGGCGCTGCTGGAGCTGGTCGACCGGCACAAGGTGGGCCTGGACGATCCGATCGGGAAGTACGTCGACGGCGTGCCCAACGGAAACAAGATCACCCTGCGCGAGCTGGCCGCCATGCGCAGCGGGCTGTTCAACTACTCCGAGGACGAGAGCTTCTACGGGACGCTGACGTCCGATCCATTGCGGCCGTTCACCCCGCAGGAGCTCCTCGGTTACGCCTTCAAGCACCCTGTGTTGTTCCCGCCGGGCAAGAAGTTCAAGTACTCCAACACCAACCTCATCCTGCTCGGCCTGGTCATCGAGAAGGCCACCGGTCAGCGGCTCACGGACTTCCTCCAGAAGAACATCCTCGCGCCGGCAGAACTGAACCACACGCTCCTCCCGGTCGACGCGACGTTCCCGGCGCCGCACGCCCAGGGATACACGGACCAGACCGCGAGCGGGGACGTCGAGGACGCGGCCGACTGGAATCCCTCCTGGGCCTGGGCGGCCGGCGCGATGATCTCCGGTCTCCAGGACCTGCGCGTCTGGGCCAAAACGGTGGCCACGGGCAAACTGCCGGACGGCCACGACCTGATCAGCCCCTCCCTGCAGAAGCAGCGGCTCACCATGCCCCCGACCCCCGTGCCGGGCATCGGGTACGGCCTCGGCCTCTTCGGTGTGCAGGGCTGGCTCGGGCACAACGGTTCACTGCCGGGCTATGAGTCCCTTGCCGTCTATCTGCCGTCGGGGAAGGCGACCCTCGTCGTCCTGCTGAACACCGACATCAACCATGAGGGCCAGGAGCCCAGCACACTCATCGGCGAAGAAATCACGAAGATCGTCACCCCGGGTCACGTCTTCAACCTGCCTGCGGAGCCCGCGGCCAGGTGAGGACCCGGCCGGCAGCGTGTGCAAGTGCCCTGCCGTTCCCCGCCGTTGCCCGCCTGAGGAAAAAAATCCCGTGCTCCGCCCCCGACCGGCTCCCTACACTCACCACACATGGCGCGCCGCCACATCCTCGCCGCGCGTCCCGTGACCAGTGAGGGGAGCCCGGCCGTGCGTGAGCGCACCGCTGTCGTCGTTCCCCCCTCACGGTACGAGGTGATCCTCGTGTCTCCGTACGTCCGGTACCGGCTGCGCGGCCGGGACCGGATGCCCGTGACGAACATCTGACCTCTGCCTCCCCCTTGGCCGTGTGCGCCGCGCAGGGATGCGGCGGAGGTCCCAACCCGGCCTGACCGCAGGCCCGTTCGTCCGGGAATCGCGCCGCCCTGTTCGGATCACCCTGAAAGGCCCTGGGCCGTGCGTACCGACCTGCACCGTCAACTCACCAGTCCGCTCACCGCCGTTCGCAACCTGGGCATCCTCGCCCATGTCGACGCCGGGAAGACCACCGTCACCGAGCGGATCCTTTACCTCACCGGTACCACCCACAAGCGTGGCGAGGTCCACGACGGCACGACCGTCACCGACTTCGACCCGCAGGAGCGCGACCGCGGCATCACCATCTTCGCCGCTGCCGTCAGCTGTGTCTGGGACGGACACCGGATCAACCTGATCGACACCCCGGGCCATGTCGACTTCGCCGACGAGGTCGAGCGCTCGCTGCGCGTGCTGGACGGCGCGATCGCCGTGTTCGACGCGGTCGCGGGCGTCGAGCCGCAGAGCGAGTCGGTGTGGCGGCAGGCCGACCGGTACGGGGTGCCGAGGATCGCCTTCGTCAACAAACTGGACCGCGCGGGTGCCGACCTCGACACCGCGGTCGAGTCGATCCGGCGGCGACTGCATCCGGCCCCGCTCGTCGTGCAGATGCCGATCGGCACGGAGGACGGGTTCACCGGAGTCGTGGATCTGCTGCGCATGCGGTCGCTGGTCTGGGCCGACGGCAGCGACACGGCTGAGGAGGGCCCGGTGCCTGACGCCCTGCGCGACGAGGCGCAGCGGCGCCGCGGGCTGCTGGAGGAGGCCGTGGCCGAACTCCACCCCCTGGCGCTGGAGGAGTTCTGCGCCGGCTCCCCGCTCTCGGCGCGCACCCTGGCCCTGGCGCTGCGCGATCTCACCCGTACCGGTGACGGCGTGGTGGTGTTGTGCGGCTCGGCCTATCGCAACCGCGGGATCGAGCCACTGCTGGACGCCGCCGTGGCCTACCTGCCCTCGCCGCTGGACGTGCCCGCGGTGCGGGGCACCGAGGACGGTACGGAGCAGGAGCGGGCGGCCGACCCGGGGGCACCGTTCGCGGCGCTGGCGTTCAAGGTGAACGCCACCGCCACGGGCCGGTTCACGTATCTGCGCATCTATTCGGGAACCCTTCGGAAGGGAGAGACGGTGATGGACGCGGGCACCCGCCGATCCGAGCGGATCGGCCGGATCCTGCGGGTCCAGGCCGACCGGCACACGGAACTGGACCGGGCCGTGGCCGGGGACATCGTCGCGGTGGTCGGGCCGAAGTCGGCCCGCGCCGGATCGACGCTGTGCGCTCCCGGGGCACCGCTGGTCCTGGAACCGCCGACGGCCGCCGATCCCGTCGTGTCCGTCGCGGTCGAGGCCGGCCGCGGCACCGACACCGAACGCCTGGTGACGGCGCTGGCACGGCTGGTCGAGGAGGACCCCTCGCTGACCGTCCGCACCGACCCCGAGACGGGTCAGACGGTGCTGTCAGGCATGGGTGAACTGCATCTGGAGGTGGCGGTGGAGAAGGTCCGCCGCCTGCACAGGCTGGACGTCAACGTCGGCCGGCCGAGGGTGACCTACCGGGAGACGGTGACCCGTGGGGTCTCCGGGCTGGTGTACCGGCACGTCAAACAGGACGGCGGAGCGGGCCAGTTCGCCCATGTCGTCCTCGACGTGGAGCCCCTGGAGGCCGGCGACGACGGCGCGTCCGGCTTCGAGTTCCGCTCGACCGTGATCGGCGGCCGGGTGCCGCAGGAGTACGTGCGCGCGGTGGAGGCCGGCTGCCGGGACGCCCTGGCCGAGGGGCCGCTGGACGGTCACGTGGTGACCGGGCTGCGCGTCGTGCTGACCGACGGGGCGACCCACCCCAAGGACTCGTCCGAGATGGCGTTCCGCACGGCCGGCCGGTTCGCGCTCCGGGAGGCGCTGCGGGCCTGTGCCATGGTCCTGCTGGAGCCGGTGGCCGAGGTCACCGTCACCGGCCGTGCACACCGACCGGCACGACACCCCGGGGAGCGGTCATGCTGCTGGCTGAGACAGGGGCA